>NZ_POHV01000227.1:0-258 GCF_002884345.1 Pseudomonas sp. GW456-12-10-14-LB2 | reverse complement strand
TGTCCGCACAGTTCATCATATCGATTCGTTCAGGGACGAGCGGCTTTGCGAGCTCGACCGTCGTTCGATCGTCCAGGCCGACGGCCTGTTAGTCGTCAGCCGGTTCTGGCAGGCGCAACAGGAGGCGGAGATGTCGCGCCCGGCGACGCTGGTCGGCAATGGCGTCGATACGGCGCGCTATTCGCCCGTCGCGAGGTCTGGCGATCAGGCGTTGCGTGCCCGGCTGGGCCTTCGCGCCGGCCCGGTCCTGCTCTCCGT
>NZ_POHV01000226.1:0-258 GCF_002884345.1 Pseudomonas sp. GW456-12-10-14-LB2 | reverse complement strand
GTCGAGGCGCTGCGCGACGCTGGGGATGCCGCGCGTGGTGCAACTGCCGTCGTCACCCTGGAACCGTGCAACCATACCGGACGTACCGGTCCATGCACCGAGGCGCTCATCGCGGCAGGTGTGAAGCGCGTCGTCATCGCCCAGCGGGATCCCAACCCGCAGGCGCGCGGGGGAGTGCAGCGACTGCAGGATGCGGGGGTCGAGGTCGTCACCGGGGTCCGAAGCGATGACGCCTTGCTGCTCAACACCGACTACACC
>NZ_POHV01000225.1:0-258 GCF_002884345.1 Pseudomonas sp. GW456-12-10-14-LB2 | reverse complement strand
GTACTTGCAAGTCTTGGCGCGACGTTTATCCGGAGCTTGCCGGACAGGTCGCCAGGATCACGGCACCACTCGGGCGCGGTATCGCGTGGGAAGGCACCGAGATATGGGCCTATCGTGACCGGCCACGCAGTATTTCGGAGTGCCTTGCGGCGAATGTTGCGCGCTGGCCCGATCGCGAGGCCTATGTTTTCCATCCCGGCGGCGAGAGGATGACGTGGGGCGACGTCGGCGCGCAGGTCGATCGCGCCGCTGCTGGAC
>NZ_POHV01000224.1:0-258 GCF_002884345.1 Pseudomonas sp. GW456-12-10-14-LB2 | reverse complement strand
TTCCTCCCTCAGGCCGCCGGGACGAAATCGGCCGGGCCGAGGTGGAGCTCGGCCGCATGCAGGAGGACCTGTTGACGGCCCTGCAGTCCCGCGCGCGCCTCGCGGCCCTGGGGGAGGCGGTGGCCAAGATCAACCACGATTTGCGCAACATCCTCACGAGCGCCCAGATCGCCTCTGACCGTCTCGCAAGTTCCGGCGATCCCAAGGTGGCCCAGGCCCTGCCACGCCTGGAAAGGGCCCTGGATCGCGCCCTGCGCC
>NZ_POHV01000223.1:0-258 GCF_002884345.1 Pseudomonas sp. GW456-12-10-14-LB2 | reverse complement strand
ATCAAGTCAGCATATCGACCTGTCTCGTACAACTTCTCCTGAACAACGTCCGGCTCGCAAAAGTTCGGGAGCCGAAATAGTGGGCCAGCGAGGCTGGGCGAGGCTATCATGTAAGCGCGGAAAAGTGTGGTGTCCACCAGCTGCGCAACATCGAGGAGCTTTGCCTTCCAGTCCGTTTGGCCTTCAGCACCAACGATCTGGATAAAATTGTGGAAGGGCGGCTTGTACTCCTCAGGCTGACTGTCGCTGGGTGTGGGT
>NZ_POHV01000222.1:0-259 GCF_002884345.1 Pseudomonas sp. GW456-12-10-14-LB2 | reverse complement strand
GTGTACCACAAGCCCGAATAGGGATTGCCGGTATGCACGACGATCATCTGGCTGATCAGCGGCAGGAACCCGCCAAAATAGCCGGTGCCGACATGATAGGGGATCGACATGGAACTATACCGAATGCGCGGCGGAAACAACTCGGTAAGCAACGCCGCGACCGGGCCGTAGGTGATGCCCGACAAGTCACTAAGCGCTAGGATCGCGAGCAGAATCAGCGCGATGTTGCCCTGCTTTGGAATGACCGGCGACAGATCAT
>NZ_POHV01000221.1:0-259 GCF_002884345.1 Pseudomonas sp. GW456-12-10-14-LB2 | reverse complement strand
TATACGGACCTCTCCTATTTCACCTCGGAGCCGACCATCGGCCGCGACGCCGCGCGTGTGTTCAACTTCATCACGGGCTATGCCGCACCGAGCGATCTGGAAAAGATGGCGGTGTCGCCGCTGACCTTGCGCAAGCGCATCATCGAGCACATCCAGGGCGAGACCGAGCACGCCCGTCACGGCAAGCCCGGCGCGGTCTGGATGAAGATGAATGCGCTTGTCGACCCCGATATCATCGATGCGCTCTATGAAGCGTCAC
>NZ_POHV01000220.1:0-259 GCF_002884345.1 Pseudomonas sp. GW456-12-10-14-LB2 | reverse complement strand
GTCTTATACATGTCCGCCTCGAACTTGGGCAGCTGGCTGGTGCCCTCCATCACCTCGGGGCGGACCAGGTAGGGCGGGTGCACCTCGACGTAGCCCTTGGCGGCATGGCGGTCGAGCAGGAAGTTGCCCAGCGCGCGGAGCAGCTTCGCGCCGCCGCCCTTCCACAAGGCGAAGCGGGAGCCGGAGAGCTTCGCCGCCGTCGCCAAGTCCAGCGCGCCCAGGTTCTCGCCGACGGTCTGGTGATCGAGCGGCTTGAAAT
>NZ_POHV01000219.1:0-259 GCF_002884345.1 Pseudomonas sp. GW456-12-10-14-LB2 | reverse complement strand
TCCATGAACTCTTCATCGTTCTCGGCGATAGTCTCGAGCATCTCCGCGCGGGCAGCCTCGGCCTCGTCCTTCATGTCGGCCGGGATGTCCTCAGTCTCGTAGTGAGCACCAAGCTCGGTCTCACCACGCCACGTCTTAGCGTTCATCTCGACCAGGTCGACGATGCCCATGAACTGGTCCTCGGCACCGATCGGCAGCTGCAGCAGGACCGGAATAGCGTGCAGACGCTCCTTGATGGTGTTGACGCAGTGGTCAAAAG
>NZ_POHV01000218.1:0-259 GCF_002884345.1 Pseudomonas sp. GW456-12-10-14-LB2 | reverse complement strand
TCGCTGCGCTGGCGGTGATCCTTCCCGAACTTTGGCGATTGGCGCGGGCGGCGCGCACCGGGGTGATCGTGAGAAAGGGCTACGCCAAGCTCAAGGTTCTGCGCCGCGAAGACCCCGAAACCTTCAAGCGATTGATCTTGGCCAGTTTGCGCGACCTCATGCCGGCGGCGGGGATGTTTCTTGTCGGCCTATTCGCCACGATCCTGCAGGTCGATCTTCTGCTGATCATAAATTAGCGATGCCGGGGGCGCGGTGAGGA
>NZ_POHV01000021.1:0-119180 GCF_002884345.1 Pseudomonas sp. GW456-12-10-14-LB2 | reverse complement strand
CCAATATCCCCCAATCAGTCCCCTCTCCCCCCGGGAGAGGGTTAGGGTGAGGGCTGGATCTCCAGCCGAAAACACAAAGTCAGTTCACCTCGATCGCCTTACCCACCAACCCTTCATTTTCCTTGCGAACAAACCTGTTCGCCCGCCCAAACGTCCCGAAATCGTTGAACCGAACCCCCATCTCCCGCATCACCTTGTGCGCCACCGGCACCGTCAGCTGGCGAATGTAAAACGGCTCCTTCACCACGAAATGATGAATCCCGTGACTGCTGCCGAAGTTGAAGCAGAACGCCTGCAACGGCCACAGCCACCACGGATTCAACACCTGGCACTGCTGAAGCACATTACCCGGCTCCACATCCCCGTAGTAATGCATGTTCGAACTGATGAAGTGCAGGCAGAAGGTGCGCAACACGTTCGGGCCAATGATCACCACGGCGGCGATGTCGATCACCTGCATCACCGACAACGTGGTCGCCGACCAATCAATCGGCGCGCCCATCAAGTAAGCGATGCCATTGGCCGCATGGAACCCGAGAAACACGTACCACGCGCCCCAATGCACCAGCGCCAGCGGCGCGTAGACCTTCAAAGTGCGTTTGATGATGCTGAACTTATGCGCCCAGGTCTTGGCCCGCAGCATGCGGATGAACGCCGACATCACATTGTCGCCGACCATCAGCAACCGCGCGAAACCCCAAGGCTCGCCATTGGTGATCGCCCGTTCTTCCATGTCGGTTTCGGTACCGGACACCTTGTGATGATTGAGGTGCAGATGGCGGCGGATCCACGGGTTGATCGTGCTCGGCCGCGCCAGCCACACCAAGCCCATCATCAGATTGTGCGGCACGCGCTGTTTGCGGAAATACATGCTGTGGATCAGGTCGTGTTCGAGCTCATGGGTCAGCGAGGCAAAAAACGCGTTGAGCAGCAGGCACGCCCACCACGCCATGTGCCCGGTGATATAGAGCGCCGCCGAACCGATCATCCCGGCCAGGGCAAACACCAGAATCCCCGCGCCGAGGGCGTCCTGATGGTTGAGAATCGGGTAGCGCTCGCGCAACTCGACGCCTTTTGCCAGCACCACTTCGCGAATATGCGCTGATCGCTGGGCAGCATTGTGTCGCTGGGGACTTGCAGAAGTACGGTCCATGCTTCCATCCTCTGGTTATTGATGTTCGTATCCTGCCCCGCGCAGGGTCCGGACGCGGTAGCCGAGAACGCCAACCTGTTGACCGGAAGCGCCAACCAGCATGAAGGAACCGACTTCTCTCGCCAGCTGGACCCGTGCCCTGCGCAAGCAACTCGACGCGCTGGGGCTGGACAGCACTGCCCTGTGCCAGCAGGCCGGGCTCGATCCGCAATTGATGGACGACCCGAATGCCCGCTATCCGTTGTCCGCGACCACACGCCTGTGGGAAATCGCGGTGCAGGTCAGCGGCGATCCGGCAATCGGCTTGCGGGTGTCGCGGTTCGTCAGCCCCACGACGTTTCACGCATTGGGCTACGCGTTGGTGGCCAGCGGCAGCCTGCGGGAAGTGTTCGAGCGGATCGTGCGTTATCACCAGGTGGTCAGCGACGCGCTGGAACTGGAGCTGACCCGCACCGAAGATCGCTACCGGTTTCACCTGAAAATTCCGGCCGACAACCCGGCGCCCGCCTTCGAGGCCATCGACGCCTTTGCCGCCATCTACGTGCGCACCTGCCGCAATCGCCTCGGCCGCGACTACGCGCCACTGGCGGTGTATCTGCGCCGCCCGGAACCGGCCGATGCGCATCAATGGCACAAGGTGTTCCGCTCGCCGGTGCATTTTTCCGCCGAAGAAGACCGCATCGAATTCGCCCTCGCCGACTTCGACAGCCACCTCGACGACGCCAACCCGGAGCTGGCCGAGCACAACGAAGCGGTGCTCAAACGCACCCTCGCCCAGCTCAAACCGCTGACCTGGGAGCGCAAGGTGCGCGACGCCATCGAAGAACAACTGCCCGAAGGCGAACCCAGCGCCGAACGCATCGCCCAGACCCTGCACCTGAGCCTGCGCAGCCTGCAACGGCACCTGGCGGACGAGGGTTGTCGCTTCGACACCCTGCTGAATGAAAGCCGCGAAAACCTCGCGCTGCTGCACCTGCGCGATCCGCAATGCTCGCTGAGCGAGGTCAGTTATCTGTTGGGATTTGCCGATACCAGCAGCTTCAGCCGCGCGTTCAAGCGCTGGACGGGGATGACGCCGGGGCAGTTTCGGGATCAGTTGCGCTGAAGGGGTTGGAATTTGTTCTGAATCGACCAGCCTCTTCGCGGGCAAGCCCGCTCCCACAAGGATTGGGGCGTACAAAAATCCGCGTCACACCTCGACTACTGTGGGAGCGGGCTTGCCCGCGAAGAAGCCATTCAGATCGCTGCAAATCCAAGCTCAAAAACCGTACCCGTTGCATCACTGCTGACCCGCACCCGCCCCCCATGCAACTGCATGATCGACTGCACGATTGCCAGTCCCAATCCGCCGGAGTCTCCTGGCTCCGCGCGGGACGGGTCGACGCGGTAGAAGCGGTCGAACAGTTTGCCCAGATGCTCATCCGCGATGACCGGGCCGAGGTTGTGCACTTGCAGCCAGCACAGGCCTGGCTCATCGCGTCGGCGCAGGCTGATGACCGAGCCGGCATCGGCATGGCGTACGGCGTTGGCCAACAGATTGCCCAAGGCGCGTTGCAGCAGTTGCTGATCCGCCAGCAACTCTCCGCTGAACGTGTTTTCGAGGCGGATTTCCCGGTCATCGGCCAGAGCTTCGAAGTAGTCGCACAACTCTTCGCCGATTTGGTGCAGCTCCAGCGGGCGCAGATCGAGCGCTCGCTCAGCCTGCTCGGCGCGGGCGAGAAACATCAGGTTTTCGGCCATGCGCTTGAGCCGTTCGAACTCTTCCATGTTCGACGCCAGCACTTCCTGATACTCGGTGCTGCTGCGCGGATAATTCAGTGCCTGGCCGTTGCTTGCGAGCAAGGTGTGCAGCGGCGTGCGGATTTCATGGGCGAGGTCGGCGGAAAACTGTGAGAGGCGCTGGAAGCCGTCGTCCAGCCGCACCAGCATGCCGTTCAGCGCGTGCACCGGCTCCAGTAATTCCGCTGGCGTGCCGGCGGTGGGGACGCGTTGGTCGAGGCTGCGCAGGTCGATGCCGCGCAGCGCTTCACTCAGCTTGCGCAGAGGCCGCAAACCACGGCGCAACAGCACCAGGCCCAGCGTGAAGGCGAGCACGGCACCCAGGCCGACGGCCAGATACAAGCGCAGGCGATAGCTGCCGAGCATCTGCTCGCGCTCGCTCAAGACCTTGCCGGCGATCACGGTCAGCGCTTCGCCGTTCGGCCCTTGGGCCTTTCCTGACAACAGGGCCAGTTCGACACCGTCCGCCGCCTGCCAGGTCAGCACATCGCTGCGTTGCGGCGGTTGATCCCGGGGGATGGCCTGCACCGCAGGCAGTGCACGTTGGCGAGGATTGATCGTGATTACGTTCGAGCCGTCCGCGCGTTGCACCAGCAGCAGACTGTCGAGGTTGCCGAGCATGTTCTGGTACAACCGTGGCCGTGCCTGCAAGGCGTCGAGGCTGTCACTGTCGGCGAGCAGCGCGCGCACCTGTTCCAGGCGACCGAGCAACGCCATGTCGTCGCGCCAGGCGATTTCCGAGGCCAGCGAGCGATACAGGAACACGCCAATCGCGCTGAGTACCAGCGCGCAGACGGCAGCGAACGCCAGAGCCAGGCGCCAGGCGATGGATCTAGCGCGCATCGTCGGGCGCTTCGAGTTGATAGCCGACCCCGCGCACGGTGTGGATCAGTTTGGGCATGTACGGATCATCGACTTTCGAACGCAGCCGACGCACCGCGACTTCGACCATGTTGGTGTCGCTGTCGAAATTCAGGTTCCACACCTGCGAAGCAATCAGCGTGCGCGACAGCACTTCACCCTGTCGGCTGGCGAGCAAATGCAGGAGGGCGAATTCCTTGTTGGTCAGGGCGATGCGCTGGCCGCCACGGCTGACCCGGCGGCGCAGCACGTCGATTTCCAGGTCAGCGATGCTGTACGACTCGGCCTCGCGCATCGGCCCGCGCCGCAACAACGTGCGCACCCGCGCCAGCAGTTCGGCGAAGGCGAATGGCTTGAGCAAATAGTCATCCGCCCCCAGTTCGAGGCCACGCACGCGGTCTTCGATAGCGTCCTTCGCCGTCAGGAACAGCACCGGCGTGGCGCCGCGCTGGCGGATCAACTGCAGCAATTGCCAGCCGTTGAGGCCCGGCAACATCACGTCGAGGATGATCAGGTCATATTCCTGCTGCTCGATGAAGTAGCGCCCGTCGAGACCATTGAGCGCCACATCCACGGCAAAACCCGACTCGCCCAGCCCTTTGGCGAGGAAATTCGCAGTTTTGGCTTCATCTTCTACGACCAGCAAACGCATGGCACACCTCGATTGATCAGAGGCACAGGCTAGGCTCCTTCGGCGGCGTTGCCCATTACAAACTTGTAATCCGGCTGACGAGGTTTCGACGGGGACCGGCGGATAAGGTGGCGGCCTTCGCTTCTGGAGCCTACCCATGTCCGCTAAATACTTGGTTGCCAGCCTGGCAATCGGCCTCGGCACTGCCGCAATCGCCGCGCCTGAGCTACCCCGTCACGCCGATCTCGATCTGAAAACCGCACGGCTGCTGGCCGACACAGCGCTGGAAAACTGCACCGGCACGGTATCGGTGCTCGACCGTGGCGGCAACCTATTGGTGACCTTGCGCGGCGACGGTATCGGCCCGCACAACACCGTCGCCAGCCAACGCAAGGCCTACACCGCGCTGTCGACGAAAACCCCGACCCGGTTGTTCGCCGAGCGCGCCCGCAGCAACCCGGAAACCGCCAACCTCAACACCCTCGACGAGCTGCTTTTGCTCGGCGGCGGCATCCCTCTGTTCGCTGGCAAGGAACTGGTCGGCGCCATGGGCGTGGCCGGTTCCGGCGGCGGCGAGCAAGACGAGAACTGCGCGATCAAGGCTGCCGACATCGTCGGCCTTTCCATCAACCGTATTTGAACCCAGGAGCATCACCATGACCCCACTGCGCATGACTTTTGCCGCGCTCGGCCTGAGCGCTTTTTCGAGCCTGGCGCTGGCCGCCGGCAATCCGCTGAGCGTGCATGTACTCAATCTGGAAAACGGCCTGCCATCGCCGGGCATCAACGTGACGCTGGAGCGCCATGTCGGCCAGGACTGGCAGCCGCTGGCGCAGGGCACCACCAATGAACAGGGGCGGATCGCCGAACTGTTCCCGGCGAACAAACCGTTCGAGGCGGGTGAATATCGGGTGGTATTCAAGACAGGCGAGTACTTCGAGAAGACAAAGCACGAGACGTTTTTTCCGGAGATTCCGGTGATCTTTCAAGTGAAGCAGACGGATCAGCACTATCACATTCCGTTGCTGCTGAGCCCGTATGGTTTCTCCACTTATCGCGGTTCGTAACTCAAACAGACTCCTCAAAAAAGCCCCTGCCCATCGACAGCAATGTTGAATGTTCAGGGGCTTTCTACTTCACTAACCGTCCCAGTGCGGCAGGGTTGGAAATCAGCTTGCGGCTGGTGCGTCCTTATTCGACCTTGAACTTGAAAAACGGGCTCCAATCAGACCTTTCACGATTATCCGTCTGCACAGCGAAAGCCTCATATTCAGCTGCAAGCAGTTTCTCTTTCACAGACCAAATACCATCCGGGCCGACTTGAGTTGAAGCAAACGAGTCACCATCAATCGGAACTTTCATGATCCATACCCACCACCCAGCCAGACCAGTACCCGAAAATTCAACCGGGTTGTTGACGTCACCTTGGGGTTTGACAACGACTGGTGCGGGGACGCTTTTATTGATAGGGAGGTTAGAGTAATCAGCGGTGCCGGTAGCTTTACTGTTCATCGGTTCCAACTCCTTGGGCGGTCGTATTTGACACACTTGTTGTACACCGCCCAATAGGAGCCCACCACTGTCAGATCTGACAGGTGGCACGCAGTTTTTCCATGTCCAGAATCTCGATTTCCCCATAGCCGAGACCAATAATTCCCTGATCTTTCAGGTCCTTGAGGATCTGGTTGGTGGTCTGCCGCGACAGCGACAGCATCGACGCCAGCTGTTCCTGAGGCAGTTGCAGCACCCGGCGTGGTGGGTCGAGTTCGCCGTAGCCTTCGGCGATCATCAGCAAGCGATGGGCCAGTCGCGCCGGGGCCGGCAGCAGGCTCAGCTGTTCGAGATTGATGAAGGTCAGGCGCAGTTTGTGGCTCATCAACAGAGCGAGATGCCGCCAGTAGACGGGTTGCTCGTCGAGCATTTTCAGCAGCGTGGCCTGGGGAATGTTCAGCAAGGTGCAAGACCCGACCGCGTAGGCATCGTGGGTGCGGGGCTGGCCGTCGAACAGGCAGATTTCGCCGAACCAGTGCGGCGCTTCCACCAGGCTCAGCAACGCCTCCTTGCCCTGCTCGCTGACCGCGCCGATACGCACCGCACCATCGAGCACCGCGTACAACCCGCACGGCGCATCACCG
Source organism: Pseudomonas sp. GW456-12-10-14-LB2 (assembly GCF_002884345.1). Taxonomy (NCBI): domain Bacteria; kingdom Pseudomonadati; phylum Pseudomonadota; class Gammaproteobacteria; order Pseudomonadales; family Pseudomonadaceae; genus Pseudomonas; species Pseudomonas sp. GW456-12-10-14-LB2. The sequence goes on along the minus strand of NZ_POHV01000021.1, from coordinate 112,621 downwards.
CGCTGGAACAGCCGCTGCCCCGCCGACAGCCGCCGCTCCCGGGCCGCTGCCAGCAGACTATCCTGAAAGGACGAAGGCAGATGACTGAACCATTGCCCGGTCAGCAGGCGCTCGCGCCAGACCTTATCCATGCGTTCTCCTAAAGACTGTCGCCTGCCTGACAGAGCGAGCCGTGAACCCGGGGCATGATTCGATCACCCTACAGGAGGAACAACAATGAAAAGCCTCGTCGATCATTTGAGTCAATACGCCGCTTACCACCGTGACCCGCGCAACATCGCCAGCCACTTTATCGGGATTCCGCTGATTGTGGTGGCGGTGGCCGTGCTGTTGTCGCGGCCGGAATGGTCGGTGGGCGGATTGTGGATCTCCCCGGCGGTGATCGCTGCCCTTGCTTCGGCGTGGTTTTACCTGCGTCTGGAACTGAAGCTCGGGGTTTTGATGACCGTGTTGATGGGGCTATCGGTCTGGGCCGGACATGTATTGGCGCAGCAGAGCACCATGGTCTGGCTCAGCAGCGGTCTGGCGATGTTCGTGATCGGCTGGGCGATCCAGTTTGTCGGGCACCACTATGAAGGGCGCAAACCGGCGTTTGTCGATGACTTGAGCGGACTGATTGTCGGGCCGCTGTTTGTAGTGGCCGAGCTGGCGTTCATGCTCGGGATGCGGCATGAGCTGAAAGAGCAGATCGAGGCGCGGGCGGGTGTGGTGCGGGTCAATCCGAATCGTGCGGCTGTCTGAACCACTGCCCGGCTCGCTCGTTCCCACGCTCTGCGTGGGAATGAATCCCGTGACGCTCCGCGTCACAGTGGATGCGGAGCGTCCATAGCGGCGTTCCCACGCAGAGCGTGGGAACGAGCGAGATCAAACGTTGGCGACTTTCTGCCAGACCTTCGGCTTGAAGAACAACGTCTCACCTTTCGCCAAACCGGTCAGGCTGTCGTGGTCCTTCACCACTTCCGCCTCGATCAGATCGCTCTGCCCCTCAACCTTCAACGTCACCCGCGTGGTCGCGCCCAGCGGCCGGATATCGCGGACTTCAGCGGCGTGGTGATCCTCCAGCTCATGCCGCGACAGCGACACTTCGTGCGGACGGAACAGCACGTGATTGTCATCGCCCAGATGCAGGCGGTTCGAATCGCCGAGGAAGTGATAGACGAAATCGCTGGCCGGGTTTTCGTAGACGTCGCCCGGTGAGCCGATCTGCTCGATCACACCTTTGTTCATCACCACGATGCGGTCGGCCACTTCCATCGCCTCTTCCTGGTCGTGGGTCACGAACACCGAGGTCAGGTTGATGTCTTCGTGCAGGCGCGCCAGCCAGCGGCGCAGCTCTTTGCGCACCTTGGCGTCGAGGGCGCCGAACGGCTCGTCGAGCAGCAGCACTTTCGGCTCTACCGCCAGGGCGCGGGCCAGCGCGATACGCTGACGCTGGCCGCCGGACAGTTGCTCCGGATAACGATCCGACAGCCAGTCCAGTTGCACCATGTTCAGCAGCTCGTGGACCTTGGTCGCGATCTGGCTTTCAGTCGGGCGCTGGTTCTTCGGCTTCATGCGCAGGCCGAACGCGACGTTGTCGAACACCGTCATGTGGCGGAACAAAGCGTAGTGCTGGAACACGAAACCGACATTGCGATCCCGCACGTCGTGGCCGGATACGTCTTCGCCGTGGAACACGATGTTGCCGTTATCCGGGGTTTCCAGACCGGCAATAATGCGCAGCAACGTGGTCTTGCCGCAGCCCGACGGGCCGAGCAGCGCTACCAGTTCACCGCTGTGGATGTCCAGGCTGATGTTGTCCAGCGCCTTGAACGCATTGAAATTCTTGCTGACGTTACGCACTTCGATCGACATGAATTATTCCTCCGCGGCGCTGGCGCGCAGGCGGTTGATACGGTTTTCGCTCCACTGCTTGAGCAGCAGGATGAAGAGCGCCAGGATCAGCAACAGGCTCGCCACGGCGAACGCGGCCACGTGGTTGTATTCGTTGTAGAGGATCTCGACGTGCAGCGGCAAGGTGTTGGTCACCCCGCGAATGTGCCCGGAGACCACCGACACCGCACCGAACTCACCCATGGCCCGCGCGGTACACAGCACCACGCCATAGATCAGGCCCCATTTGATGTTGGGGACGGTCACGTGCCAGAACATCTGCCAGCCATTGGCGCCGAGCAGACGCGCGGCTTCCTCCTCCTGAGTGCCTTGTTCCTGCATCAGCGGGATCAGCTCACGGGCCACGAACGGCACGGTGACGAAGATCGTCGCCAGCACGATGCCCGGCAGGGCGAAGACGATCTGGATGTCGTGATCCTGCAGCCACGGCCCGAACAGGCCCTGGGCGCCGAACATCAACACGTAGACCAGACCTGCGATCACCGGCGACACCGAGAACGGAAGGTCGATCAGCGTCACCAGCATACTTTTGCCACGGAACGAGTATTTGCTCACGCACCATGCGGCGCTGACGCCGAACACCAGGTTCAGCGGCACCGAAATCAGCACCGCAATCACGGTGAGTTTCAGGGCCGACAAGGCATCCGGCTCAAAGATCGCGGTGAAGAACGCGCCAAGGCCGTTCTTCAATCCCTGCGACACCACGATGAACAGCGGCAGCACCAGAAACAGGAAGAAAATCAGCCAGCCGAGGCCGATCAGGATCCGCCGCGAAGTGGCGCTGCCACGGCGGGCGGCGTTGGCCGAGGAAGCGGCCGCAATAGACGATTGGGACATGGTTCGCGCCTCCTTATGGGGTTTCGATGCGCCGCTGCAGCAAGTTGATCAGCAGCAACAGGACGAAGGAAACCACCAGCATCAACACGCCGATGGAGGTAGCGCCGGTGTAATCGTACTGGTCGAGCTTGACCATGATCAGCAGCGGCAGGATCTCGGTTTTCATCGGCATGTTGCCGGCGATGAAAATCACCGAACCGTACTCGCCGACGCCACGGGCAAACGCCAGTGCAAAACCGGTCAGCCAGGCCGGCAACAGCGCCGGCAGCAGGATGTGACGGAACACCTGCAACGGTTTGGCACCGAGGCAGGCGGCCGCCTCTTCGACTTCACGCGGGATGTCGGCCAGCACCGGCTGCACCGTGCGCACCACGAACGGCAGGGTCACGAAGGTTAGCGCCAACGTGATCCCGAGCGGGGTGTAGGCGATCTTGAAACCGAGGTCAGCGGCGAACTGCCCGACCAGCCCGGTCGGCGTGTACAGCGCCGTCAGCGCAATACCGGCCACGGCGGTCGGCAGGGCGAACGGCAGATCGATCATCGCGTCGATCACCTTGCGTCCCGGGAACGTGTAGCGCACCAGCACCCAGGCCAGCAACGTGCCGATGATGCCGTTGATGATCGCGGCGCACAGCGCGGTGCCGAAGCTCAGCTTCAATGCGGCGAGAACGCGGGGCGCGGAGATGATCGTCCAGAACTGATCCCAGGTGAGTTGGGCGGCGTGGACGAACATCGCCGCCAGCGGGATAAGCACAATCAGGCTGAGGTACACCAAGGTGTAGCCCAGCGTCAGCCCGAAGCCGGGTATGACGGGGGAGATACGACGCGACATAAAAGTCCTTGGTTTGAGAACGCGCAAAGCCCCGAACATAAATCCGGGGCTCGTTTTAGGCTATTGAAACTTACTGCGCCTGATAGATCTGGTCGAACACGCCTCCGTCGTTGAAGAATTTCGGCTGTGCGGTTTTCCAGCCGCCGAAGTCCTTGTCGATGGTCACCAGCTCCAGTTTCGGGAACTGCTGGGCGTACTTGGCTGCCACGTCCTTGTCACGCGGGCGGTAGAAGTTCTTCGCCGCGATTTCCTGGCCGGCCGGGCTGTACAGGTGCTTGAGGTAGGCTTCGGCGATCTGCTCGTTGCCCTTCTTCTCGGCGTTCTTGTCGACCACGGCCACCGGTGGTTCGGCGAGGATCGACAGCGAAGGCACGACGATGTCGAACTTGTCCTTGCCGCCGTCTTCTTTCAGCGCCAGGAAGGCTTCGTTTTCCCAGGCCAGCAACACGTCACCCTGACCGTTGTTGACGAAGGTGATGGTCGAGCCACGGGCGCCGGTGTCCAGAACCGGAACGTGCTTGAACAGGGTCTGTACGTATTCCTTGGCTTTGGCTTCGTTGCCGCCGTTGGCTTTCAGGCCGTAGGCCCACGCGGCGAGGAAGTTCCAGCGCGCACCGCCGGAAGTTTTCGGGTTCGGGGTAATCACCGAGACGTCGTTCTTGACCAGGTCGCCCCAGTCCTTGATGCCTTTCGGGTTGCCCTTGCGCACCAGGAACACAATGGTCGAGGTGTACGGAGTGCTGGCTTCCGGCAGACGCTTCTGCCAGTCGGCCGGCAGGGTCTTGCCGAGTTTGGCGATTTCGTCGATGTCGCCGGCCAGGGCCAGGGTCACGACATCGGCGCGCAGACCATCGATCACCGCACGGCCCTGCTTGCCCGAACCGCCGTGGGATTGCTGGATTTTCACGGTGTCGCCGGCGTGCTCCGACTGCCAGTACTTCACGAACTCGGCGTTGTAGTCCTGATACAGCTCGCGCGTCGGGTCATACGACACGTTGAGCAGTTCGTAATCCTTGGCAACCGCGGAACCGGCAAACACAGCACTGGCCAGGGCGGCCAAAGCGTAACGGCGAATCGACGACATGGTGAAAGCTCCTGGAATTCTTGGTGGTGGCTTTTTCTTATGGATTGCTGGAATCGGGTTGCTCATTCAACGACCGCAGCCTGTGGCAGCTTCTGCCAACAGCTCCCCGCAGGAGCTGCCGCAGACTACGAATCAGGCCGGTTTGTTACCCGGTTGCTGCAGACGGAATTTCTCTTTGCGTTCGATCTGGACCACCTGGGCGTTATGCACAGTGATTTCCACCGCGCCGAAACGCAGGTCGCGCAAGGCGCTCTGGATTTCGCGCAAAATGGTGCTTTCGTCCTGACCGTCAACGCTACGCAGGGATGCGCTCATGGTGCTGCTCCTTTGTATGGGATATGCCTGGCAGTGGGCGGCACTGCATTCGGCGTGGGAGCAATATAAGAGAGGCGCGGATATTCTTAAAAAGACTATTTAAGAATGTTTATATAACTGGAAAACATTATGTGATGCAGCAAGGGTTTGCGGCGGATTTGCCCGCCGACAAACCCGCCGCAGGCCGCCCTTAACCGATCAAGGGCGCCCGATTCCAGTCGATTTGCGCTTCCGGAACCGGCCGCCCGAACCAGTAGCCCTGCCCCAGATCACAGGCCTGGCCCAGCAGGAACGTCGCCTGTTCCGCCTGCTCGATGCCCTCGGCGTGCACCTGCATGCCCATGCTGCGGGCCAGGGCGATAATCACCCGGACGATCGCCGCGTCGTCCTCGTCCCACGGCAGGCCGGCGACGAATCCCTGATCGATCTTGAGCTTCTGCACCGGCAGGCGCTTGAGCCGCAGCAACGACGAATAACCGGTGCCGAAGTCGTCGATGGCCAGACGAATGCCCAGCTCGCGCAGACGATGCATCTGCTCCAGCGCGACCTCCGGATCGTCCATCACCGCGCTTTCGGTGACCTCCAGTTCCAGATAGGCCGGATCCAGACCGGTTTCGTGCAGCACCTGCGCCACCTGCTGATACAACTCGCGGCGAGCGAATAACCGCGAGGACACGTTAACCGCGACAAACGACAGCACCACCCCGGCCTGCTGCCATTTGCACATCTGCCGACAGGCCTGCTGCATGACCCAGGCGTCGATTTCCGAGATCAGCCCGGTGCGCTCGGCAATCGGGATGAACTCTGCCGGCGAAACCAGGCCTCGCTGCGGATGCTCCCAGCGCACCAGCGCCTCGACGCCGATCAGGCGACTGGTTTTCAGGTCGTGTACCGGTTGGTAGTAGACCCGCAGCTCCCGCTGTTCCAGCGCGCGGCGTAATTCGAAGGCGATTTCGACCCGCTGCTGGGCGTGGGCCGTGAGTTCTTCGGTGTACAGCGCGTAACCGTTACGGCCACTGCTCTTGGCCTTGAACAGCGCCGCATCGGCGTTGCGCAACAGCTGTTCGGCGCTTAGTGCATCGCTGGGAAACAGGCTGATACCGAGACTGGCGTTGATGAACAGCTCATGTCCGTCGAGGCAGAACGGCTCCTTGAGCGCATCGAGAATGCGCTGAGCCAGCGCCGCCGCCTGCGCCGGCTGTGGACAACTTTCCAGCAGGACCGCGAACTCGTCGCCGCCCAGCCGCGCCAGGGTGATGCCCGGCCCGAACAATGCCTGCAAACGTGCGGCGACCGCTTTGAGCAGACGGTCACCGATATTGTGGCCGAGGCTGTCGTTGATCAGTTTGAAATGGTCCAGATCGATCATCAGCAGCGCGCAACCGCGCTTGTGGGTCTGCGCCGATGCCAGCGCCTGTTCGGCGCGATCGCTGAACAGCAGGCGGTTGGGCAGGTCGGTCAGCGGATCGTGGTGGGCCAGGTGCTTGAGTTCATGCTCGGAATCTTTGATCGCGCTGATGTCTGAGAACACCGCGACGTAGTGGCTGAGCCGACCGTCTTCATCGCGGATCACCCGGATCGTCTGCCACTGCGGGTAGATCTCGCCGCTTTTACGGCGGTTCCAGATCTCGCCGCTCCACTCGTCCTTCGCCTGCAAGGTGGCGAACATCGCCTGATAGAACCCCGGCGGATGGTGCCCGGACTTGAACAGGCTGGGCTGCTGGCCAATGACTTCCTCGCGCTGATAACCGGTGATTTCCATGAAGGCGCGATTGACGTGCACGATCAGCCCCTGCCGGTCCGTGACCAGCACGCCTTCGCGGGTGCAATCGAATACCGCAGCGGCCTGACGCAGGCGTTCGCGATCCGCCTGGCGTTCACGCAATCGGGCGCCGATGCCCAGGCATTCGAACAGCCGCGCCCGGGCCAGGAAGATCAACCCGGCGCTGAGCGCCACGAACAGGTAGCCGTTGATCAGTTGCCAGCGCAGCAACTCGTCAGAGCTATCGAAGAAACTGTTCAATAAATAACCAGTACCTTGCAGCCAGACCACGGCAAGGACCAGGTAAAGCAGCGCTGCACGCAAGGCATCGCGGTAAGTGGCAGACATTCGGCCGTCCATGTCCCTACAAAAATGTCGGGATTATAGGTCAAGAAACATCCAGCCATCTCTTATCTGAAAGGGCGACTGGTTTTATCTGTGTGCTTGGTGATAATGCAACGGCTGTTTTTTCTTTATCGAGGGCCCTATAGCCTATGTGGTACGAAGGTTTTCTTGGCTTGTCGGCCTGGTCGCTGGTCGCCGTCACCCTGGTGATGACCCACGTGACGATCGTTGCCGTCACGGTCTACTTGCACCGCTACTCGGCCCATCGCTCCCTGGAGCTGAATGCCGGGCTGAAGCATTTCTTCCGTTTCTGGCTGTGGCTGACCACGGCGCAGAACACCCGCGAGTGGACCGCCATCCACCGCAAACACCACGCCAAATGCGAAACCGAAGATGACCCGCACAGTCCGGTCGTCAAGGGTCTGTCCACGGTCCTGCGCAAAGGTGCCGAGCTGTACCGCGAAGAAGCGCAGAACCCGGAAACCCTGCGCATCTACGGCAAGAACTGCCCCGAAGACTGGATCGAACGCAACCTCTACAGCCGTTACCGGCTGCTGGGCGTGGCGATCATGGCCGTCGTCGACCTGCTGCTGTTCGGCACCATCGGCATCACCATCTGGGCAATCCAGATGATGTGGATTCCGGTCTGGGCGGCCGGTGTGGTCAACGGTCTCGGCCATGCCGTCGGCTACCGCAACTTCGAATGCCGCGACGCGGCGACCAATCTGGTGCCATGGGGCATCCTGATCGGCGGCGAAGAACTGCACAACAACCATCACACCTACCCCAACTCGGCCAAGCTGTCGGTCAAGAAGTGGGAGTTCGACCTCGGCTGGGCCTGGATCCAGGTCTTCAGCTTCCTGCGCCTGGCCAAGGTCCAGCGTGTTGCCCCGATCGCCCACCGCGTCGAAGGCAAGGGCAGCCTGGACATGGACACCGCCATGGCGATCCTCAACAACCGCTTCCAGATCATGGCCCAGTACCGCAAGCTGGTGATTGGCCCGCTGGTCAAACAGGAACTGGCCAAGGTCGATCATTCGGTACGCCACCAGTTCCACCGGGCCAAGCGTCTGCTTTCCCGTGAAACCAGCCTGCTGGAAGATCGCCACCACGCGCGCATCCAGAACATGCTCGAGCACAGCCAGGCGCTGAAGGTAATCTACGAGAAACGTCTGGCCCTGCAGCAGATCTGGGTCAAGACCAGCGCAAATGGCCACGACATGCTCGCCGCCATCAAGGAATGGGTACACGAGGCCGAGGCCAGTGGCATCCAGTCCTTGCGTGAATTCGCCGACCAGTTGAAAACCTACTCGCTGCGCCCTGTCGCCGCCTGATGCCGTTGATCGGTGCGCCCCGTTCCAGGGCGCACCCTTCGGAACTTCACCCCCGTTCCCCTATCTCAAAGACACTTCGCCACCCCCGGCGGGCTTTCCCGTGGCCGTTGTCGACTTCCCGGCACGCCCTTTGAGATTCGTGTCGATGGTCAACAACAATCAAAAAGACTCATCCCCTCCCCAGTGGCCCGAGGCCGCGCAAACCCTGATGGCATTGATGCACGCCCAGGGCGAAGTCGCCCGGCTCAGCGAACGCGAGCAGCTGTTCAGTTCGCTGCTGGTCAGCGTCAACGCCGTGCTGTGGGCCTTCAACTGGGAAACCCGTCAGGTGTTGTACGTCAGCCCCGCTTACGAGCGGATCTTCGGTCGTTCCGCGGGCCTGTTGCTGGCCGACTACAACCAGTGGCGCGACAGCATCTACCCGGACGATCTGGAATACGCCGAACGCAGCCTCGCCGAAGTGCTGCACAAAGGCGCCGTGGAAGACCGCGAATACCGGATCATCGCCGCCGACGGCCAGGTGCGCTGGATCAGCGACAAGTGCTTCATAAACCGTCAGGAGGAACCAGGGCAACCGGTGATCATCGTCGGCATCGCCGAAGACATCACCGACAAGAAGCAGATGGAAACCGAGCTCCAGCGACTGGCCACCACCGACGTGCTGACCCAGAGCAGCAATCGCCGGCACTTCTTCGAATGCGCCCACCGGGAATTTGAACAAGCCCGCCTGCAAGGTGCGCAAATGGCGTTCCTGCTGCTGGACATCGATGACTTCAAAGTGATCAACGACACCTACGGCCACCCGGAAGGCGACAACGTGCTGCAACGAATCGCCGAATGCGGTCGTGCCTCGTTACGCCGGGGCGACCTGTTCGGGCGGATTGGCGGTGAAGAGTTTGCTGCGGTTTTCCCGGGCTGTGCGCCGGACATGGCGATGCAGGTGGCCGAACGGCTGCAACGGGAAATTCAGCGCTTGAACTTCAACCACGGTGATCAGACGTTCGGCATCACCGTCAGCCAGGGCCTGACCAGCCTTACCCCGGAAGATGAAAGCCTCGACACCCTGTTCGCCCGCGCAGACGCGGCTATGTACGAGGCCAAACGGCAGGGCAAGAACCGGATCATTTCCGCCTGATTCAAGAGCGGATGCGCAATCAAGCCGCTATTTGCGCATCCGCATCAGCTCCGGCAAGCCGATTTTGAGCAAGCGCGCCGTGCGGCTCTTCGCCAGCTCCTCAACGCCCTCATGCTCGGTCAGCCGCGCCATCTGCGCCGCCATGTTCATCACCAGTGCCTCGCGGGAATACACCCCGCCACCGAGCTGGTAGACCGAGGCAATCAGCTCGCGCAGTTCCAGCGGCAGGCGCCAGCGAGTGCGCAACGCCGAACCGTACGCCGCACCGAATTCGGCCAGCGCATCGCCGACTTCTTCCAGTTCATCCAGCTCGCCGCCGGCCTGCTTCCACTCTTGAAGACAACGCAGCAACGCCAGATCGCCGAGGCGATGGAGCATCCCGGCGCAGTAGCAGCGTTCCTGATCCAGATCGAGCAGACGCGCCAAGGTGCGGGCGTACTCGGCGGTGTGCAGCGACAAGCCCCAATAGCGCTCGGCGTAATCCGCCAGGCACGGGTCGCTGAGTCGGGCGCTGCGTTTGAGTGCAAGGCCAAGAATCAGATTCATGCTTTGCCCGGTGCCCAGGCGATGCAGCGCCTGCGCCAGGGTCTGCACCGGCGCGCCATGATGCTGAGCGGCGCTGTTCGACGCGGCAATCAACACGGCGGTGATCTGCGGATCGGTGCGGATTTCCTCTTCCAGCAGCTTCAGGTCCAGGCCGTTGGGGTTGAGGCTGCGTTTGACCGCCACCTGCACGTCAGTCATCAGCGGTGCGCCGTCGGCCTGCTCGCGGCGACGTTCGAGGAAAACCGAGAGGGTCATGCCCGGCGCCAGCGCCGGTACTTCACAGAACACTTCTTCGCCGGCATTCAGCAGCAATCCCTGCAAACGCTCGGTCAGGCTTTCCATGTTCAGGGGTTTGGCCAGGTAGGCGGTCGGCGCCAGCGGCAGGGCTTCGCGCACGCTGGCGCTGTCGTTGCGACTGCTCATCAGAATGAACGGCAGCGGCGGATTGCGTTTGCGCTGGCGGACACTGCGCAACACGCTCAAGCCATCGACGCCGGGCAACTCCCAGTCGACGATCGCCAGGTCATAGGGGACTTCGCTGAGCAGCGTCATTGCCTCCTGGCCATCGGCGCACAGGTCCAGCCGCGCATCGCAGCGCACATTCAGCAACACTTGTTTGAGCAGGTCACGAGACCACGGGTCGGCCTCGGCAATCAGGACTCTTGGTACAGCGGGTAAATCGACGGCCGTCATGCTCGCCCTCCCTTGCAATGCTTGAACCTTAGCCAATGCTGGCGATTCGGTACAACCTGAAAACCGCGCCCGTGTTTCTCCAGGCATGAAAAAACCCGCCGAAGCGGGTTTTTTGTCGATCCGATCACACGGTGCTACGGATTACAGCTCCGAGAAGCACTCTTCGATGATCGCCAGACCTTTGTCCAGTTGCTCGTCCGGCGAGGTCAGCGGTACCAGGACGCGCAGCACGTTGCCGTAGGTGCCGCAGGACAGCAGGATCAGGCCCTTGTCACGCGCCTTGGCCACGACAGCCGCGACGGCGGTCGGGTTTGGCTTGTGGCTGTCGCCGTTTTCGAACAGCTCGACGGCAATCATCGCGCCCAGGGCACGGACTTCGCCGATCACCGGGTACTTGGCCTGGATGGCTTTCAGGCCGGTGACTAGACGCTCGCCGACAGCTTTGCAACGGTCCAGCAGTTTTTCTTCTTCGAACACTTCCATCACGGCCAGGGCCGCGGCGCAAGCGATCGGGCTACCGGCGTAGGTGCCGCCCAGGCCGCCTGGCGCGATGGCGTCCATGTATTCGGCCTTGCCGCACACACCGGCCAGCGGGAAGCCGCCAGCGATGGATTTGGCGAAGGTGGTCAGATCGGCAGCAACACCCATCTGTTCCATGGCGAAGAAAGTGCCGGTACGGCCAGCGCCGGTCTGCACTTCGTCAGCGATCAGCAGGATGCCGTGCTGGTCGCACAGGGCACGCAGACGCTTCATGAATTCTTTCGGTGCGACGTAGAAACCACCTTCACCCTGTACAGGCTCGATGATGATCGCGGCGATGTCTTTCGGCTCGGCGTCGTTCTTGAAGATGCGTTCGATGGAAGCGATCGAGTCGTCGATGCTCACGCCGTGCAGTTCGTTCGGGTACAGCGCGCGGAAGATGCCGCCTGGCATCAGGCCCATGCCGGCCGAGTAAGGCACGACTTTACCGGTCAGGCCCAGGGTCATCATGGTGCGACCGTGGTAAGCGCCGGTGAAGGCGATCACGCCAGCGCGGCCAGTGGCGGCACGAGCGATCTTCACGGCGTTTTCAACGGCTTCGGAACCGGTGGTCACCAGCAGGGTTTTCTTGGCGAAGTCGCCCGGTACGCGAGCGTTGATTTTCTCGCACAGCTCAACGTACGGCTCATAAGCCAGAACCTGGAAGCAGGTGTGAGTCAGCTTGTTCAGCTGCTCGGTCACGGCAGCGATGATTTTCGGGTGCACGTGGCCGGTGTTCAGTACAGCGATACCGCCAGCGAAGTCGATGAATTCACGACCTTCAACGTCGGTCACGGTCGCGTTTTTCGCGGACTCGGCGAAGATCGGGTGAATCTGGCCAACACCACGTGGAACAGCTGCGGTACGACGGGCCATCAGTTCAGCGTTAGTCTTGCTCATTACAGTCCTCATTCGCCGCTCATCGGGCGGCGTGGTTCAAGGATAAAGCGGGAGGAATCGGCGGTGGCAGCATGCGATGATCGACTGCCACGGCGTTCCCGGCCGCAGAGAAAATTCCGGTTTGAAACGACGCAAAGGGACAGCGCTCTCGTGCCCTTTGCGTTTACAGCGATCTTCTACCGAGGCTTAGATGCCCAGGCAGAGGTATTTGATTTCCAGGTAATCTTCGATGCCGTACTTGGAGCCTTCACGGCCCAGGCCCGAGGCCTTGATGCCGCCGAACGGCGCGACTTCGTTGGAGATCAGCCCGGTGTTGACGCCGACCATGCCGTATTCCAGGGCTTCAGCCACACGGAACACACGGCCCAGGTCGCGAGCGTAGAAGTACGAAGCCAGACCGAACTCGGTGTCGTTCGACATCGCGATCACGTCGGCTTCGTCTTTGAAGCGGAAGAGCGGCGCCAGCGGACCGAAGGTTTCTTCCTTGGCCACGGCAGCGTCTTTCGGCACGTTGGTCAGGATGGTCGGCTCGAAGAAGTTGCCTTCCATCGGCTTGCCGCCGGCCAGAACGGTTGCGCCTTTGCTCACCGCGTCAGCGATGTGCTCTTGCACCTTGGCCACGGCTTTCTCGTCGATCAGCGGGCCAGTGGTGGTGCCCTCTTCCAGACCGTTGCCGATTTTCAGCTTGGCGACTGCCACTTTCAGCTTCTCGGCGAACGCATCGTAGACCGAATCTTGAATGTACAGACGGTTGGCGCAGACGCAGGTCTGGCCGTTGTTGCGGTACTTGGAAATGATCGCGCCTTCGACGGCCTTATCCAGGTCCGCGTCGTCGAACACGATGAATGGCGCGTTGCCGCCCAGTTCCAGGGAAACTTTCTTGATGTCCTTGGCGCATTCCGACATCAGCTGACGACCGATTTCGGTCGAGCCGGTGAAGGACAGTTTGCGCACGATCGGGTTGCTGGTCAGCTCGCTGCCGATGTCGCCGGCGCTGCCGGACACCACGCTGAACACACCTTTAGGGATGCCGGCGCGCTGGGCCAGTTCGGCCAGAGCGAATGCGGAGAACGGAGTTTGCGAAGCAGGCTTGAGCACCATGGTGCAACCGGCGGCCAGCGCCGGACCTGCTTTACGAGTGATCATCGCCGCCGGGAAGTTCCACGGGGTGATGGCAGCGGTAACGCCGATCGGTTGCTTGATCACGATCAGGCGCTTGTCCGGCTGGTGGCCCGGAATCACATCGCCGTAGATGCGCTTGGCTTCTTCGGCGAACCACTCGATGAACGAAGCGGCGTAAACGATTTCGCCCTTGGCTTCGGCCAGTGGTTTGCCCTGCTCGAGGGTCATCAGGCGAGCGAGGTCGTCCTGGTGCTCGATCATCAGTTCGAACCAGCGACGCAGCTTGCCTGCACGCTCCTTGGCGGTCAGTGCACGCCAGGCCGGCAACGCCTTGTCGGCGGCTTCGATGGCGCGGCGGGTTTCGGCAGCGCCCATCTTCGGCACGGTGCCCAGAATCTCGCCGGTGGCCGGGTTGTTGACCTTGATCGTCTGACCGCTGTCCGCGTCGACCCATGCGCCATCGATGAAGGCTTGCTGGCGGAACAACTGGGTGTCTTTAAGCTGCATGTCGGCTTTCCTTAACAGCACCGCGCAAGGCGCGGAGCAAAATTATGATTGTAGAAAGGCGCCTCGCAAGGCTGCCGTCAGGGAAATCATTCACCGGGCTGGCACATCAATAGCGCACGACTCAAAACGCGTGCGGCTCAGCACCTGGATAAGGAGCGTTTGAAATCTCAAACGAATCCTAGGTTCAAAGGGGTTGAAGGACAATAGGGCGTTCGAAAAAAAGAACAAAAACGCCGCAATTGCTGAACATTTCAGATCAACGTACCAACAGCTCGGGTCGCAGGGAAACCATAGAACAGCCTCTCAAAAGCGCCAAGCGAGCCTTTTGCAGGACGTTACAGCTTTATGGAATGCAGTGCTTTTCAACCGACATGCGCACTGACAATACGCACCAAAACCCGGCATGGACGCCCCGAGCCGACCTAGGTATGATGTCGCCCGCTGCACCAGTAGCTCAGCTGGATAGAGTACTGCCCTCCGAAGGCAGGGGTCGTGGGTTCGAATCCCGCCTGGTGCGCCATGAACAAAACGAAAAAGCCCCGGACTGCAAGGTCCGGGGCTTTTTTGTGCCTGCTGGCTGGCGACTCACTCCGTCGTCCAGTCAAACTCGTCGTATTCATCATCGTCTTCTTCGTCCTCGATCAAGTCATCATCGAGAACGTCTTGCTCCAGATCCTCTTCGGCCTGCTTGGCCAGAAGAAACTCCTTGCGACTCTCCGTCACTGCCCGCCGCAGTTCCTCACCCTTCACCGGGCAGTTGAGCATTTGGGCGATGCGGTCGATTTTTTGGGCCACGGCATCCTCCAGCGCATCGGCAATGACCCGATAGTGCGCGTTTTTGCGGGTCAATGCCAAATGGCGGATGGCTGATACGGTCAGTTCTTGCGGATTTTTTCCAGTCGCAGGTCGAGATTCACGTTCGGGTAGCGCTTGTGCAGGTTGTTGAACAGGCTGTCGGCCGCTTGCGACTGGCCGGACTCGCGCAGGCGCAGGACTTCACGCAGTTGCGCGTCAAGACCGTTGACCGGGGCGGCGGCGCGCTTGCTGACCTTGGCTTCGTCCGCCGTGTCGGCGCTGATCGATTCGCTCTGCATCGGTGCGGCCATTTCCGCCATTGGCGCGGGAGCCATTGCGGGTGCAGGCGCAGAAAGCGCGCCGGCGGGCGCCGACAATGATCGGGCCTCCTGGCGGGCCACTGGCGCAGCCGGTTTCGCGGCGGGGGCGAAATCGTATTGAGCAACGGGTTCCGGCGCGCGTTGCACCAGCGACAGCATCAGCGCGATGCCGACCAGACTGGCAAAAACCACCTGATAGCGCGGTTGCTGGCAGGCCTTGAGCCAGCGTTGCCACAGGTTTTGCCGTGGTGCCGGGGTTTCACGGTGGGCGGCGTTGAGGATCAGCGCATCGAGATGCGCCGGCGGCTCGGCGTTGTGCTGTTCGCGCACGTGCTTGAGCACTTGCTCTTCGGGTGTCGGGCGGGCGTCCGTCATGTCAGTACCTCCTCGGCCAGCAGCCGACGCAGTTTTTGCTGGGCGTAGCGCAAGCGGCTCTTGACGGTTTCCAGCGGTGTTTCGGTGAGGCTGGCGATTTGCGCCAGATCGAGGTCGCCGTGGGCGCGCAGCATGAACACTTCGCGCTGGTCGGCGGGCAAGGATTGCAGAGCGCTCTCCAAGCGCTGGCTGTCGCGGCTGAGGTTGAGCAGTTGTTCGGGATCGGAGGCGTCGTCGCTGACGGCGTGGGTCTGTTCGTCGTAGCTGTCATGCAACGGTTGCCGGGCGCCGTGTTTGCGCCAGTGGTCGATCAGGCGATTGCGGGCAATCTGGAACAACCACGTACGAAAGGTCGCCCGGCCTTGTGGCTGACTGGCACTGCGGATCAGGCTCAGCCAGGTCTCCTGGAAAACCTCGTCGGCCAGTTCAGGTTTGCCGCTCAAACCGAGCAGAAACCGATAAAGACTTTGCCGATGACGGGCGTACAGGATCTCGAACGCCTTGCCGTCACCCTCGCGATAACGGGCCAGCAGCGATTCGTCGCTGCTGGCCTCAAGGCTGTCGGCGGAGGCAAACAGCTGTGTGATGAAGCCTTTGAGGCGGCTCACTATTCAATCCGTCGCTCAGTGGACATCGCGCTGGAGGCAGTAGAAGTACGCAGGCTCTGCGCCAGTTCAACCAGCTGCACGAATTCGTTGCGCAGGCCGAAGCGGTCATCACCACGGGCACCTCGCGCCAGGGCTTCGGTGTCCTTCAAGCTGAATTCGCCAGTGTAGCGGCCGTCCTTGAGTTGCTGGGAAAACGCGGCGACGGCGGCAGCAAAGCGCAGGTCTTCACTGGCCGGAGCAACCTGACTGGCAATCGGCCGCTCGATCAGCAGACTTTTCCCACCCTCAGGCTTTTGATATCGCACACGCAGCATTGCCAATTCTCCTTTCTTTTCGGAAACCACTGCATCGGTTTTTCCGTAACGCAGCGGTTCCAGCCAGCCCTTCTCGCCTGTCGGGACGATTTCATACAACGCCGTCACCGTATGGCCTGCACCGATTTCACCGGCATCGACCTTGTCGTTGCTGAAATCCTCACGCTTCAACGCGCGGTTCTCGTAACCGAGCAGGCGGTATTCGCTGACCTGCGCCGGGTTGAACTCGACCTGCAACTTGACGTTTTTCGCTACCACGGCGAGGGTCGAACCGAGTTGATCCACCAGCACCTTGCGCGCTTCGCGCAGGTTGTCGATGTAGGCGTAATTGCCGTCACCGGCATCGGCCAGTTGTTCCATCAGGTGTTCATTGTAGTTATCCACACCGAAACCCAGGGTGGTCAGGGAAATCCCGGTCTTGCGTTTATCCACAGCCATTTGTTTCAGGCTATCGAAGTCGCTGATGCCGACGTTGAAGTCACCGTCGGTGGCCAACAGGATGCGGTTGATCCCTTTGGGGATGAACGCCTGCTGCGCCATCTGATAAGCCAACTCGATGCCTGAAGCGCCAGCGGTCGAGCCACCGGCGGTCAATTGCTCGATGGCTGTGCGAATTTTCGCCTTTTCCCGTCCGGAAGTCGGCTCCAGTACCACTCTGGATTCGCCGGCATACACCACCAGCGATACCCGATCCTGCTCGCGCAATTGATCGACCAGCAACTTCAAGGTGCTTTTGACCCGCGGCAAGCCTTCGGGGCGGTCCATCGAGCCGGACACGTCCACCAGAAATACCAGATTGGCCGGGGCCAGTTCCGCCACCGCGCGGTCGGAGGCCTTGATGCCGATGCGCAGCAAGCGTGTGTGTGGGTTCCACGGCGAAGCGGCCAGTTCGGTGGTCACGCCGAAGGGCGAGCCATCGCTCGGCAGCGCGTAGTCGTAGGGAAAGTAATTGACCATTTCTTCCAGCCGCACCGCGCCTTCCGGCGGCAGTCGACCCTGATTGAGCAGGCGCCGCACATTGGCGTAGGCGCCGGTGTCGACGTCGGCGCTGAAGGTCGAGACCGGGGTTTCGGCGACGCTGTGGATCGGGTTGTCGGCCAGCTTGGCGTACTGCTCGCGTTGTTCGTCACGATAGCCTTGTGGATAACTTTCACTGGCCGGCATCGGTGCAAAACTGGCGATCGGCGCCGCCAGTGCACTGCGCTTGGCCATCGCGCTATCGGCCATGACCAATTCGGGCTGCACGGAGGATTTCAGTTCGGTCTGCGCCGGAGGCGGCGCGACGGTGGTTTCCGGGCTGGAGGAAACACCGCAACCGGCAACCACCAGCAACACACTGGCAGCAAGGGGGCGCAGAAGCGTGGAAGGAAGGGACATGGGGGCTGACCTCGGGGAAGAATTGATCCATTCATCCCCTGAGACGGGCAGCCCTGTCAGTTCGGGTTAAACCTCGCCGAAATTTTTTCAGCGGTGATAACGCCGCACCGCACTGCTGTTGCGCAGCACGTGGCCTTTGATCTTTTCCATCAGCTGGGCGCGGGTCAGGCCGGCCGGCAAGGCGTCCGGGG
Source organism: Pseudomonas sp. GW456-12-10-14-LB2 (assembly GCF_002884345.1). Classification (NCBI taxonomy): domain Bacteria; kingdom Pseudomonadati; phylum Pseudomonadota; class Gammaproteobacteria; order Pseudomonadales; family Pseudomonadaceae; genus Pseudomonas; species Pseudomonas sp. GW456-12-10-14-LB2. Next base: position 94,817 of record NZ_POHV01000021.1, on the reverse strand, counting down.
CCAGATCCAGGGCGTAGATCTGGATGATGTAGTGGTGCGCGCTGTCGCCAACCGGCGGGCACGGGCCGATGTAGCTGGTGGTGCCTTTGCTGTTGGTGCCACCGACGCCTTCAAGGGCCGATTTGGCGCCGACACCCGCCGGAATCTGCCGGGTCGTGGCCTTGATCCCGTAGTGAATCCAGTGATCGACACCCGAACCTTTCTGGCCGTCCGGATCGTGCATGACGATGGCGTAGCTCAGGGTTCCGCTGGGGCCGGCATTCCAGCTCAGGGCCGGCGACTGGTTCTTGCCGCCGCAACCGGCCGCATCGCTGGCCGCCGCCGAGGTGAACAGGCGGTTATCCGACACACCGGGAATGCTGAGGGTGAAACGCTCCTGGGCCTGCGCCGGAAACTGCACGCAAAGGGCGACGGCAACGGCCGCCAGCCAAGGGTTGAGAGAGGTCAATCGGGTCATTCCGGGAGCACCTTGTGCAGTTGGGCCTTCGTCGGCCTGCAAACTATAGCCGTACCGTTCGTGCCGTGGCAGTGGGAAATGGCTGAACCTCGCAATGCGGCCCAAACTCGTAAGAGAAATGCCTGTGAGGAGCACGACCATGACCCTGCACCGTGTCGCCCGTTTCGCCGATGTGCCTGAAGACCGTGGGCTGGAGGTGCAGATCGGCGACTGCAAGATCGTCCTGCTGCGCGCCGCCGGCCAGTTGCGCGCCTTTCAGGGGCAATGCCCGCATGCCGGCGCGCCGCTGGCGGAAAGTGCGTTGTGCCACGGCCGGCTGATCTGCCCGTGGCACAAGGCAGCTTTTCGCGCCGAAGATGGCGCGTTGTGCGAGCCTCCGGCGCTGGACAGTCTCAAGCGCTATCCGCTGGAACTGCGCGGCGACGAAGTATGGGTCGATGACCAGCCGCTGCCGGATCCGCACACTCCGCCGCAGGACGATCCGCGCACCTTTGTCATCGTCGGCGCCGGTGCCGGGGGAACGGCCTGCGCCGCCGCCCTGCGGGAAAAAGGCTTCGGCGGGCGGATCGTGCTGATCGACCGCGAGCCGGACGCCGGCTACGACCGCACGGTGCTGAGCAAATTCGTGCTGTCCGGGGAAATGCCGCCGCCGGAAACCCCGCCCCTGCGCGATGACGATTTTTACCGCGAACAGCACATCAACCGGGTTTCAGGCGAGGTCACCGGGCTCGATGCCGATACCAAAACCCTTCACCTGAGCGATGGCCGCACACTGCATTACAGCGCGGCGGTGCTGGCCACCGGCGCAGCGCCCAACGCGCTGAAACTGCCCGGTGCCGACCTGCCCCAGGTGTTTGTCCTGCGCTCCAAAGCCCAGGCGCAATCCATCATGGACGCCGCCCAACCCGGTCAGCGCGCGGTGATCATCGGTGACAGTTTCATTGCGCTCGAATGCGCTTCGGCCCTGCGCCAGCACGGTCTCGAGGTGACGGTGCTGGCGCGCCATGCGATTCCCTTCGCGGCGCAATTCGGTGAAGCCGTCGGCAAGGCGATCCGTGCGCTGCACGAAGAAAACGGCGTGAAATTCATCACTGATCACGAAGCCAGGGAGATCACCGGCGACGGCAAGGTCGAGGCGGTGTTGCTCGACAACGGCCTGCGCCTGTCGGCGGATCTGGTGTTGGCGGGAATCGGCGTGCATCCGGCCACCGAAGCCTTCGGCGATCTGCTGCGCGAGGACGATCAATCCTTGCGAGTCGATGCCGGCCTGCGTGCCGCGGACAGTCTGTGGGCCATTGGCGATATCGCCACCTTCCCGCTGAACGGCAAACCGCAACGCATCGAACACTGGCGCCTGGCCCAGCAGCACGCGCGAATCGCCGCCGCGAACCTGCTCGGTGGCGATGAGCATTACCTCGACGTGCCGTATTTCTGGACCTGGCATTTCGGCCGCAACTACGACTATCTCGGCCACGCCGAGGCGTGGGATGCAGTCGAATTCATCGGCGAACCCGAACAGCCGCCATTTATCGGGCTGTTCGGGAGCAAGGGCGTGGTGGTGGCGGCGGTGGCCTGTGAGCAGGAACGGGCGATGGCGCTGCTGGCCGAACGCATGAAGCAACCGCTGCCGATGGAGGAAGCCTGGCGGCTGATTCGCGCCGTCAGGTGATCCGGTTCAGCGGCTCGCGGTTGTCGTCGTCCTCGGCGTGCAGAAAGATCACCCGAGGATGCTCCAGCGGGGCCAGCGGTGGCGGGAGCTCCTGCGGCTGAACCGGCCACAGATGCGGCACCACATGACTGACATCGCCGTCCTGATCGTTGTGGATGGTCATCACGCCCGGCCCGCGCAGCTTCTGAAAGCGCTCGTCGCACAGTTTGAAGCTGCGGCTCAGCCCCTCATCGTCGACCACCGGGGACGGCAGGCGGCGCTGAGCGAAGCTTCGGCTCTTGCGTTGCTGATAGCGCGCCCAGCCGATCAGGATAACTGCGTTGACCAGCGCCACCCACAGATAAATCTGCAAAGTGCCGAGGGCTTCGAACGCCGAATTGTCGATGCGCGGCCCGCCTTCGTGGGTCTCGATCAGCGGCCATAAACCGCGCGCCAGCAGATACAGCAGACCGATCCAGGCCAGCACCGTGAAGAACGCATCGACCACCACCAGAAACGGCCGTTGGCGGGTCCGGATGATTTTCATTTGATAACCTCCTCTTCATCGTCCCCGAGCGGCTTGATACCCCGGTCGGGACTGACCCAGCGCGCACGCTTCTGGTGTTGGCCGAACAATACTTTGGGGAAACTGACCAGCGTGGTCAGCAGGCTGACGAACCAAAACGCAATCGGATACCAGACCACCCAGAACATGGTCTTGCCCAGGCCCGGTTCGTAACGACGGTCAATGATGATGCTGACCGCGAACTGCACCAGGCAGACAAACGCAAGCAGCAGACCGGTAAACGCCGGGGGCATCAGGTGATCGACGGCAATGGCTTCAGGCATGACCACGAACTTGCCGACGCCCCAGAAGATCACCGACAACAGGAAGGTGAACGCCCAGCCGGTCGACAGGCAGTATTCGAACAGCAGCGGCCACAGGTAACGGTGACGGTACTGCCAGATCCCGCGAATGTTCTTGAACAGCACCTCGGCACCGCCCTGGGCCCAGCGCAGGCGCTGCTTCCACAGACCGCGCAGGGTTTCCGGCATCAGGATCCAGCACAGGGCACGGGGCTCGTAGAAGATGCTCCAGTGGTCCAGTTGCAGCTTCCAGCTGATGTCGATGTCTTCGGTGATCATGTCCGGGCTCCAGTAGCCGACCCGGTTCAGCGCCGTGCGACGGAACGCGACGATCACCCCCGACACGGTGAAGATCCGCCCAAACACCCGCTGGGTGCGCTTGATCAGCCCGATGATCGACGAGAACTCGCCGACCTGAACCCGCCCGACCAGAGTCGAACGCGTGCGGATCCGTGGGTTGCCGGTCACCGCACCCAGTCGTGCGTTGTCCAGCATCGGCGCCACCAGATAAGCAGCGGTGTTCGGCGCCAGCAGCGCGTCACCGTCGATGCACACCAGATATTCGCTGCGCGCCGCGATGGCGCCCATGCGCAGGGCCACGGCCTTGCCCTGGTTTTCCGCCAGGTGCAGCACGCGCAGCCGCGGGTCTTCCTTGGCCAGCGCATCCAGCACTTCGGCGGTGTTGTCCTTGGAGCCGTCGTTGATCGCGATGACTTCGATGTTCGGGTAGTGCTGCGCCAGCGCCGCGTGGATGGTGTCGGCGGCGTTGTCGCCCTCGTTGTAGCAAGGGATCAGGATCGAAATCAGCGGTTCGCCTTCCAGCGGTGGCGGCAGGGTGTCGTCCTTCCACGGCCAGTGCCGCTCCCAGTGCAGCCAGAAATACAGGCCACCGGAAATCCACAACCCGGACATGAACAGCGGGTAGAAGAACACGAAGTCCATCAGGAATTGCCCGGTGACCAGGAAGATCAGCCCCAGCGGGACGCCGAGGACGATCGCCAGAACAAGCAGGGCCAGCAGTCTATCCAGCATGTCATGGGTTCCATTTGTTGGAGAGTGCAGGCCGCACGGTTTTCAGGTCCGGCAGGTTCTCGAGGAAGTTGTCCGGGTAGTAGCCGAAACTGGTGGCGCCCTGACGCTTGAGGCGGCTCATCCAGTCGGCCAGTTGTGCGCCGTCGATGTCGGCCTGATCTTTTTTCGTCCAGTCTCGGGCTTGCAGTTCGAACACCGTGCGGTCCAGCGCACCAGGGCGCTGTTTGATCTTCGCCACCAGCTCTTCGAGCCACGGGCCGGATTGCGCATGGGTCTGTTTTTCCATGAGCGGCATGGCCATCGGCGCCGTCCAGTCGTAAGTCCCGAGGAAGTCGTCGAGGTTCTGCGCGAACCACGCTTCGCTGTGCGGATTGAGCACAGGCTCAGCGAAGATGTTGCGTGCGGTGAGCACTTGCGGGCCACGAATCGCGCGCACCTTGGCGGTCAGTTCGTTGGTGAAGTCGATCAGGTAGCGGCTCTTGAAGCGCGTCCAGCGCTGCATCGCCACCGGATCGTCACGCAGAGCGGCGATCGAGCCCGGCAGGCCGTTGGCGGCATAGGCCTTCAGCGCCTGAGGGCCGGCGTCTTCGAAGTCCGAAAGCACTGCGTCGTCGTGGTAGAGGATGCCGTCGACCGAGGTCAGGCGTGCCACGTCTTCGTAGATCTCGCCGATGATCCGCCGCACCTCGGGGTCGAACGGCGACAGGCGTTTGTACTGATCCGGGTCGACAGCGGTCGTGCCGGTCTTCGGATCCCAGCGAGTCACCCGTGGCAGCTTCGAATCCAGTTCGAAACTCAGCACCGGCATCCACGCAAAGACCTTCACGTGAGCCCGGGTGCGCAATTGCCAGGCGACGCGGTCGAACAGGTCGGCGCGCATCGGCAGATGACGGTTGGGGAAGTACAACGAATGCACCAGCCCATCGCCCTTCGGATCGGCGAAGGCTTGCAGGAACACGGTGTTGGCGCCCATGTCGGCCATGCGCTGGATCAGTTTGCCGAGGTTGATTTCCTGCTGCGCGGGATCCGGGTCGTAGACGTTGTCCAGATCCACATGCACGACGCGCATGGTGAATTCCGATTGCACGCCAACCACACTGTTGGCGAAGTGCTCGCCGTCAGGGTCGGAGGCGACCAGGAAACGCGGCCCGCTCATCAGGTTGTCGAGAGCATCGAGGCCGTCATCGAGGGTCAGGGCCATTTCATAGCCCTCTTCGCTGACCACGGTCAGCGACGTGCCGTCCGCCGTCCCGTAAGGCCAGACCCAGACGCGCGGTTTCTTCCCGGTGTTCTTGCGGATCTTCTCCGAGATCGCCTGCACGTCGGCGCGGATCCGCGCCTGGAAATCGGCTTCGGATTCGTAGCGTTTGCTCACTGGATCGTAGCGTCGGGTCGCGGCCGCCGGCTGCAGGTTGCCTTGCGGGTTGGCGAGGATGCCTTTGTGGCTGGCGTCGGTGTGAGCGGCGATTTCCACCAGGCCCGATTGCGAGATTTCCCGCACCTGAGCCCAGGTCAGGAAGTCCGAGCGCGGACGCGGCGTGCCAGCGAAGTCCACCGGTTGGTTCAGCGGCGTATCTATCCAGGTGCCGACCGGCGCCAGCAGCGCATGCCAGTTGTAGGCGCGCAACACCGGCAGTACGCGGGTGTAGAAGCTTGAGTAACCGTCGTCGAAGCTGAGCAGGATCGCCTTGGGCGGCAGTTCCGGCCCGCCTTTGCGCGCGGCCATGATCTGGTCGACCGTCACCGGTTTGTAGTTGTTCTCCCGCAACCAGGCGAGCTGTTCGAGCAGGCGCTCGGTGCGCACCGCCACCACTGCCTGATCGGGATCACGGTCTTCGACGTCGTGGTAGGCAATGCCCAGCACGTGGTTTTTCGGCCAGGGCTTTTCATTGGCTGCCAGCGGTCGCTCGGACGGCGGCACGAAGGCCGGGGCTTGCTGGGCGCAGGCGCTGACCAGCAGCACTCCCAGCAGAAGGATGAAACGCGAAATCAAAGGCATCTTCAAACTCTTCTAGAAGCGGAAAGTGAGGTCGACGAGCAGACGCAGATCGGTTTCCCGGTCACCGTCGTAGGGCCGGTTGATCACGCTGAACAAACCGCCCACCTCGAACACGTCGTTCCAGGCGTAGCGCTGGCCGTAACCGAGCAATGCCATGCCGCCGGTGCCGTGATCACGCTGGCTGTAAGTCCCCGCGCCGGCCTGGAATTGCTGGCTCCATACCGTTTCGTAGCGGTGGTACAGCACGTGATTGACGTTCAGCAGCGGCATGACGCTGAAGTCCGACTTCGGGTTGAAGTACGGCACGTCATCGGACTTGGAGTTGTGGCTGGTGCCCACTTCCAGGCCCGCGTCGACTTGCAGGTTCGGCGCGCTGTAGACGCCCTCTTTTCCGGTCAGCAAGGCTTCGACGCGATTGTTGCCGTCGCTGAAGTGCGACGGGCTGACCGACAGCCGCCACTCGCGGCTCTCGTTGGCGCGCCAGCGGATGAAACCGCTGCCGCCGTTGGCCTTGATATCGCTGTTCAACGCCCGCAGCGGGGTTTCGGCCGAGAGGTATTCAAGGCTGCCGCCGTATTGCCAGTGGTCGTTGATATCGCGGGCAATCGCCAGACGCGCGCCCTGCTTGTCGCCGAAACCATAGGAATGATTCGACACCTCGGCTTCAAGGGTCATGTCGCGAGTACGACGCTCCAGACCGACACGCTGGAAGCGGTGGTGGCCGGTGCCTTCGGCAAAATCGCCGGTGGCGTATCCGGCCCCGGCGAACACCCGCCAGTCTTCATCGATCGGCGGGCTGTAAAGGGTGGTCTGGATGCCGAAATCGCGGCTGCCGGAGACCGCGCCGGCATCGCCACCGCTGCCTCCGTTGGCCTTGCCGCCATAGGCTTCGACGCGCAGCTCGGACATGTCGTGCACTTCGCGTTCACGGGCCAGACGCTGGACCTGACGGTTGTCAGGAAAGCGCGCCACCACGTCATCGGTCAGCGCATCCATCTGCCGCCATTCCTGCAGGTCCATGGCGGTGCGGGCCTGTGCGACTTCCAGGCCCATGTCGCGCGGCGCGATGCTCTCGGTTTCCTTGAGCTGATTTTCCGCGCGGCGCGGCCAGTTGCGGGCCAGGTACAAGTCCGCCTGGGCCAGGCGCAGGCCGATATTGCCCGGCGCCTGATCCACCAGGGTCTGCAAGCGTTCTTCGCCGTGAGGCAGGTCGGAACCGTAGGTGCCGGCCTGCGCCGCCAGTTGCTGGGCGTCCATCCATTCGTCGTTGGGGTTGCCGATCGGCAGGCCCTTGAGTTCGACGCGCGGCTTCTGAGCCCTGGCCTGATCTTCAGCGACTTTGCGCGCCTCTTCGGCGCGGTCGCTTTCCAGCAGCGAGTAATACAGCGCCGTGGTGTCTTCGAGTCGGTCGCCGACATCGGCGTCCGGCGCTGCCAGCACCTGACGGTAAAGATCGGTGGCGATTTCCGGCTGGCGCTGATCCAGATAGGACGCCGCCACCCAGCGCAGGGCGTAGGTCGGGATCTTCACGCCTTCGGCTTGCAGCTTCTGGTATTCGCTGATGACTTCGGCGGTGCGCGCCCGGGCCTTGAGCGCGCCCATGCGGTCGATGCGCCAGCGGGTCACGTCGTCGTGGGCAGTGGCGTCCGGAGTCCAGGTGGCGAGCAACTGGTCGTAGTCGGCCAGGGCGCGATCAGCGATCACGTAGCGTTCTTTTTCGCTGCGGGTGGCCAGTTCGGCGAGTCGCACGCGTTCCGCAGCCAGATCGCCTTCAAGACGGCGCAAGGTGACGGGATCGATCAGCCCTGGACGCCGTTTGGCCAGCCGCAGTGCCGGCTCCGGCAGACGCGCCTTTTGCAGGGCGACCACGTATTCGCGAGCGACCTCGGGTTTGTTGCCGGCGCGAACGAAAGCCTGGTCGTATTCGAACAGCGCGTCGTACGGCTTGCCGGCGCGATTCAGGGCGTAGCCCAGCGCCAGTCGGCGGGAAGGATCATCGGGTTTGGCGGCGACCAGCGAACGGGCGCGGATCACCCCTTCGTCGGGCTTGCCGGAGTCGGCCTGGGTCAGCGCCAGACCGAGTTGCAGGTCGGCGTTGTCCGGCTCCAGCGTCAGGGCCTTGTTGTAGACCTCGATCGCCTGATCCCAGCGTTTGAGGTTGCGGTAGGCCCGGGCGGTGGCGGTCAGCGCCTGAACCGGCAGTGCCCGGCCACGACCCTGAGTCTCGTAGACCTGCACCACTTCGGCGTCGAGCCCGGCCCAACCGGCAATTTGCAGGTGATCGCTGACCTGGCCGGTGGTGGCCTGGGCCGGCGGTACCTGACGCAAAACGGTCAGCGCGGGCGTGTAATGCCCGGCCCGGGCGTCGAGCACCATTTGATCGTAGGCCGTGTCGGCGAACGCGAACGCCGGCCAGAGCAACTGGCTGCACAGCGCGACTCGAAACAAAGGGCGTAAACCACGATGTAATACAGGAACATCAATACGCGGCATTCGTCAGCATCCTTACATGGCCAGCCGGGTAGCAACGCCCCCCCTTGCCCATTTCGTAACGGAGGCCAAGCAAAAAACGCTCAGCCAAGCTTATCCAAGCAGTCTTGCACGCAAGCGTAGATCAATATTCAGAACACAATAATTGTTCAGATTCGTGACGATGACTGGCCCCGGCTAACCGTTAACCCGGATGCCAGACAGCAAAACGCCCGGCGTCTGCGGGTGCAGAGGCCGGGCGTTTCGGTGACGCGCGAGGCGTTTACTGAGGCTGTTCGATACTGCCGAACTTGCTCATCAGGAAGCCCACGAACTGCTCGACGGTCATCTTCTGGCCGTTGAATTCAACCTGATTGGCGGCGTAATGCAGCTTGGTGACAACGTTGGTGCCATCCAGTGTCGCCAACTGCGAACCAACGGCCATGCCGGCGAACATGTCGGCGCCAGCGCTGGCCTGGTCGACGATGGCCTTGGCATCGGTCTGGCCATCGATTTGCGCCTGGACGCTGAGCAGATCGACCAGCATCGGCTTGGACACCAACACATTGATGTCCAGCAGCGCGATCAACTGTTTGCCCAGTTGATCCGGTGGCAGGTCCATCGACGCAGGCTTGGTCAGATCAAGCACCAGATTCGCCCGGCTTTCGCCGTTGGCGGTTTTCAGCGACAGGTCTTCCAGCGCCAATTGCGGCCCGGCCGCCAGCAGTTTCTGCAGGTCGGCCTTGACCTGGGTGGACTCGGCTTCGGTCAGGTTCAGCTCCGGTGCCGGCAGGCCGGCGGCGGTGGCTTCGGCAGCGGCTTTTTCGTATGGCTGCAGCTTGGTCTGGTAGATCTGCATCAGCGACATGGCCGACGGGATGTCGAGATTTTTCAGGCTCATGGCCAGGTTGGCCGAACCGATCTTCTTGTCGTTGAGGGTTACTTCAGCAACCTTGTAGTCGGCACGGCCGGAGGCGTTGCTGCCGTTCTCTTCAGTGCGGTTCTTCATCTCGAAGTTCTTCACGCCCAGTACCGACTGTTTGGCGCCGAAGGTGGTCTTGCTGCTGGTCAGCTCCAGGGTGTTCTCGCCGGTGTAGTAGCCGTAGGTGCTCTTGGCGAGGTTGCTGGCCAGGGTCAGGCCGTTGAGTTCGATCTGCACCGGGGTCTGGTCTTCGGCGACCGTGGTCAGGCGCAGGCTGTCCATGTAGCCGTCGGCCTTGACCTTCTGGGCCTGAGCGCTGGCGGAAATATCCATGTTCAAACCGGAAAACTTCAGGTTCGATTTTTCATCCAGCGCAGTTTCCAGTGGCAGCAGTTCGAGGTTGCCGGTGGTGGACTGGTCGTAGCCGATGTTGACCACACCTTTGAGCGGCGCCGCGCCCTTGGTGGCGGCAAACCATTTTTCGGTGATCGGGGTCTTTTCCAGTTCGTAGTGACTGGTGGCCATGACCGGCAGCCATTTCAGCGACACCAGTCGCGAGAACGGCAGCGGGCCGTGTTCGATGTGATCGACGAACAGCAACTCGACCGGCGTCTCGCCGAACATTTCACCCTCGCCCTTGAGGCGATAGTGCGCGGTGCTGCTGAAGGTGTTGCGCTCAAGCGATACCAGCTCCAGCGATGCACTGCCGTTGGAGCCGGCCATGGCGGTCTGCAACTCGCTGTTGGCGTTGGCGACGGCATTGTTCAGCACGCCTTCGATTTTGGTGCCCGTGTACCAGGCCCCGCCTACGCTGATGGCGCCAATGGCCACAACAATTCCGAGAAGCACGCCTGCTGATTTATTCATGAATGACCTGATCGATTTCCGTGGCTGAAAGTGTGGTCGTCTTCCCTGAACCCGTGACCGGGCCGTGGCGCGACTCCGCTGAATTTAGCGGTGGAGATTAGCACTGGCAGTGCGACGCGGCCCAATGTTTAAAGGTTAAAGAATGTCCACGAGACATGGACAAACAAAAAGATCGCCGGGTTCGGCGATCTTTTAATGATCAGGAATATTGCACCTCGATCTCGTCGAGCTGATGGTCGAAGCTTTTCAGCCGTGCGGTCCAGGTGTACACCAGCACTTCGAAATCCCGGTCGATCACCGTCCCGCCCGGCCCGTCGCTGCGCGGGTCGCAGAAGTCCAGTTGATAACGCTCGCGGGCCATGGCGGTTGCGACGTCCGACAGTTCGCGGGCGTTGTTGAGCCAGTGCCAGCCGTCGCCGGCGACTTGTCGGTCGAGGGCCAGACATTGTTTTTTCAGAGCTTCGAGGCTTTTTTCCAGCGGCGTGCCGGTGAGCTCGCCCATGACTTCGGCGAAGGTCCGCCCCGGTTGCCAGTAGCCGCCCCAGAAGTAGCGGTCGAACACGGTTTCGACTTTGCGCAGCGCGACCTTGGTGTCCCAGATCAGCAGCAATGTCTTGCTTTGCTCGAGCTGGCGTTTCTTGAGTCGCTGGGTCTGCACCAGCGCCGACGCCACGACCACGATCGCCATGACCGCGATCAGCGCCACGGTGCTGTCGAGGAAGACCATTGCCTTGTCGATCTGGTGGGCCAGCATGATGCCGTAGAAATAGGTGGCCGACAGCAGCACCAGGGCTACCAGGGCGCACCAGAAGCCGAGAGCGTAAGGGTTTTTCATTATTGGTTTCCCCTAGACCTGCGCTAGCGATGTGCACTGAAAAGGCGCCTGGTTCGGGGCGCCCTTTCAATACTTCAAAGCATAGCAACGGCCTCAGGGTTTGCTGGCGCTCGAGGCTTGCGTTCGTCCGCTTTCCCAACCGCCACCCAGGGCAAGGAATAAATCGATCTGGCTCATGGCAACCTGGGTGTTGGCGGCGGCCAGTTGCGCAGTGACGTCGGTGTAGGTGCGGGTGGCCTGCAGGTCGGCGAGGAATGACTCGCGGCCGGCCTGGAAGAAGCGGTGCGTCTGGTCGGCCGCCAGCTTCGCCGACTGCTCGGCATCGGCCAGCGCATCGCGGCGTTGCAGCAGCGCGGAGTACTGGGACAGGCCGGTCTGGGTTTCGCGGATGGCGTTGAGCACCACGCCGTCGAAATGCGCCAGCGCGCCCTGGGTCGTGGCTTCGGCTTCGCGGATTCGGGCCCGGGCGCCGTTGGTCGGCACGCTCCAGCTCAGCGACGGGCCGAAGCCCCAGCGGTTGGTGGACGGTTTGCCAAGGTTGTCCAGAATGCCGACAGTGCCGATCGTCGCGCCGAAGCTGATGTCCGGGTACAGCTCGCCGGTGGCGATACCGATACCAGCCGTCGCAGCCGCCAGACGCCGCTCGGCCTGACGGATGTCCGGCCGACGCTTGAGCAGCGCAGCGCCATCGCCCACCGGCACCAACTGGGCGATTTTCGGCAGTTCGGCGCAGGTCGCGGTGCCGGCCGGCAATTGATCGACAGGCTTGGCCAGCAGCATCGACAGACGGAACAACCCGGCCTGCCGCGCCGCCTCATAGCGCGGCATGTCGGCGCGCAGGGATTTGAATTGGGTCTGCGAACGGGTGACCTGGGTTTCGTCGCCGCGCCCGGCATCGCGCAGACGCTGGATCAGGGTAGTGCTCTGGGATTGCAGATCGAGGGAGTGCTGAGCGATTTCCCGTTCCTCGTTCGCCGCGCAGACCTGGGTGTAGGCCCGCACCACGTCGGCGACCAGGGTGATGCGCGCGGTATCGGCCGCGGCCTGGGTTGCGTCGGCGTTGGCCTTCGCCGCTTCGATCCCGCGTTGCAGCGTGCCCCACAGGTCGAACTGGTAGGACGCGCTGATGCCGATATCGCCAATGTTGGCCACCGGCACTTTCTCCGGCAGCAGGAACGCCTCGCCGGATTCCTGCAAGCGTTGCGCGCCCATCTTCACGCCGCCGCTCCAGCCACCGGCCGCTTCGGCTTCATCGACCTGCGCACGGGCCCGCGACAGGTTCGCCGCCGCCACCCGCAGATCGGTGTTGGAGGCCATGGCCTGCTGCACCAGTTGATCCAGACGCGGATCCTGATACAGCCGCCACCAGTCCGCCGACACCGGGGCCGACACCACCGGTTTGCCGGCCACCGCCAGGTCGCCCTGGAAATCCTTGCGCTGGATCGCCGCGTCTTCGGGCACGTGATAGTCCGGCCCGACCATCGAGCAGGCCGACAGCATCATGCCCAGTCCGGCGACCATCAGGGCCCTGTTCATTGCGTGGGCTCCTGCGGTTGATCGTCGATGATCGACACGGTGGCGGTACGCCCGGCGATCATGCGGAAGTCATCCGGCACGTCGTCGAAGGCAATGCGCACCGGAATCCGTTGCGCCAGACGCACCCAGCTGAACGCCGGGTTGACGTTGGGCAGCAGGTTGCTGCCGCTCGAACGGTCACGGTCTTCGATACCGGCGACGATGCTTTCGACGTGCCCGCGCAGGCGAGCGCGGTCGCCGATCACGCGGATATCCACCGACTGCCCGATGTGGATGCCGTCGAGTTTGGTTTCTTCGAAATAGCCGTCGATGTGGAACGAATTGCTGTCGACCACCGACAACACCGGACGCCCGGCGGTGACGAATTCCTGCGAACGCGGCGCACGGTCGTTGACGTAGCCGTCCACCGGGCTGCGGATCACCGAGCGATCGAGGTTGAGCTGAGCGCTGTCCACCGCCACCAGCGCTTCGGCCAGGGCCGATTGCGCGCGGGCCACCTTCGACTGGCTTTCTTCCAGCTGTTCGGCCGGCACCAGATTGCCCAAGCCACGGTTACGTTTAGCTTCACGCTGCGCCTGTGCGAGGGTTTCTTCGCGATCAGCGACAGCCGCCCTGGCCTGGCGCAACGCCAGTTTGAAACGGTCCTGGTCGATGCTGAACAGCACCTGACCGCGTTTCACCAACTGGTTGTCCTTCACTTCGACCTGTTGGATCAGCCCGGACACGTCCGGGGCGATCTGCACGATGTCGGCGCGAATGTGGCCGTCGCGGGTCCAGGGCGCGAACATGTAATACATCACCATGCGCCAGACCACGACGACGGCGAAAGTCACGATCAGCAGCGTCAGAACGACGCGACCGAGGGTCAGAAACGGTTTTTTCATGTCATCAGGTATCGACTGAGTGAATCCACGCCGTACAGCATCACGGCGTAGAGAGCCACGTTGAACAATGCCCGGTGCCAGACCAGACGGTAGAAATGCAGGCGTGTGAGCACGCCGTGTACCAAAACAAACAGCACATAAGTGATGCCCATCAACACCAGCAGGGTCGGCAGGAAAATGCCGCTGATGTCCAGATCACCGATCATAGGGGCGCTCCTTCGGGCAGCGGTTCTTCGGGCTCTGCGTTGGAAACGAATTCCACACCGGGCAACAGCGCCAGCCGCAAACCGCTCAAGGCATGCAACAGGTTGAGTCGGGTTTCTTCATCGCCATGGCCATTGAGCGCGCGGCGGGTGCGATCCATGGTCATCAGCAAAGCGCTTGGTGCCGGCAGGCGTTCGCCGGCCTTGAGACAGGCCCGGAAATATTCGCCGACCTCTGCCACCACTTGCTTGAGCAGCGCGTTCGGTGCGCCCGTCACTCGCGGCGTGTAGGCGAGCAGGTCGAGCAGGTTCAGCCCCACGCGCACTTCGCGCATGGCGATACCGGTGTCCTGGCCAGTCAGCGCCAGACGCGGCAGGTGCTGCATCAGGCGGTCGAGCAGTTGCACGCCAAGCTGTCGGTGTTCGGCGAGGTTGGCCGGTTCGGTCATGCTGACGATATCTTTCCAGCTGAAACGGGTCAGGCGCTTGGCCGCCAGTTCGGCGCCGAACGGCCGGGCGATCAGCGTCCAGATAAACGCAAACAACAACCCGATCGGGCCCGCCAGGTTGGAATTGACGAAGGCAAAGAAGTCCGCGTCGTAAGCACCGGAAATGCTGATGAACGAAGAAGTGTTGACCAGCGTCAGCAGCATGCCGAGGTAGAAGCGTGGCTGCACCGTCAGGGTGCCGACACAGATGAACGGCACCGCGAACGCCAGCACCAGCATCGGAAAGTCATGCAGGTTCGGCAGCACCAGAAACAGGTACAGACTGGCAAACAGCACCGACATCCCGGTCCAGAAAAAGAACCGGTAGATCTGCGGCGCCGGGTCGTCCATCGAGGCGAAGAAGCTGCACGACACCGCCGCCAGAATCACCGCGCTGCCGCCGTCGGTCCAGCCGAGCAGGATCCACAACACCGAGGCGACGATGATCGCCAGAATGGTCGAGGCCACCGAATACAGCATCAGCCCGCGGTCGATGAATGGCGTCAGGCGACCGAGGCGCCAGTGACGATACACCGCGCGCCAGCTGTCCTGGCGCTCGCACAGGATTGCGTCCTGCAGGCTGCGGCAGTCCTGCCACAGATCGATGAACTCGCCGAGGCGATACAGCGCGTTGGAAAACAGCAACTGCTTGCGATCTTCGAGGGCTTCGGCGCTCGGTTGCAGCGCTTCGAGCTGATCCCGCAGCGCTTGCCAGCGTTCCAGATCGGCGTCTTTGTGGCCAAGCCATTCGCGGGTCGCGGTGAGTAGCGGGGCGAATTTTTCCACCAGCTCGGGCGTGCGCCGTTCGAGGGCGTAAAGCGAATCCTCAAGGGCGTCGATCACCGGCAGCAGATGGATCATCCGCCCGCGCAGTTCCTTGGTGTTGCGCACCGTCTGCGGCCGCGCACCTTCGTGCGGCAACTGGCCGATCATCAACTCCAGGCTGTTGAAACTGCCGACCATCGCCATGCGCAGGGCTGCGACCTCTTCGGGCTGCACGTCGCGGCTGAGGAATTTCAGACTGTAAGTTGTGGCGTCGGCGAACCACTTGCCCACGGCATCGTTGAACACCGGTGCCAGGCGCCGTGGCCAGAACATCGCGCCGACCACCGCCGCCACGGCGATGCCGAGAAAGATCTCTTCAGTCCGCGACTCCGCCACGTCCCACACCGCCAGCGGGTTATCCACCACCGGCAGGGCGATCAACGGCAAGGTGTAGCCGGCCAGCATCAGCGCGTAGTTGTTGGCGGTGCGCAGGTGCAGGGACAGGAACAGCAGAATCCCCGTCCACAAGGCGATGACCACCACCAGCACGTAAGGGCTTTGGACGAACATCGGCACGAACAGCACCGCCGCCGCCGCACCGAGAAACGTACCGATCGCGCGATACAACGCCTTGGAACTGGTCGGGCCGAGGAACGGACTGGAAACGATGTACACCGTGGCCATCGCCCAATAAGGACGCGGCATCTGCATGAGCAAGGCGATGTACAGCGCGGTCATCGAGGCCGCGAACGTGCGGATCCCGTAGAACCAGTCCCGCGCGGGGGGCATGCCGGAAAAAAACCCGTTCACGGATTGATCACCGTTGGCGGAGTGGCCGCCTCAAAAGCTCTCAGTACCCGAAGCGTAGCCTCCAGATCGCGCTGGTCGATGCCTTCGAGCACTTCATGACGCAGACGCACCAGTTGCGCCTCCACCGCTTGCACCAGCTCACGGCCGGTGTCGGTCAGGCTCAGGCATTTGGCGCGACGGTCCTGGGCATCTTCGGTGCGGCAGACAAACCCGGCGTGACACAACTGATCGAGCAGGCGTACCAGCGACGGCGACTCCATCCCTGCCGCCTGCGCCACCTGCACCTGGCGCACACCCTCGCCCAGCCGCCCGATCATCAATAACGGGACGGCGCAGGCTTCGGAGATTCCATAATTGACCAGCGTGGTCTGGCAGATCTTCCGCCAATGCCTGGCGGCCACCACCATGGCACTACTGATATTCATCTGGAGAGCGTCGAGGTTATTCGGCACGAGGGAATGCACACTGTTAGTTTGCTAACTATCAATATCGCATTGGTGGGGAAATTCAGTCAAGTTTTGAAACAAATTGGGTTGCGTGCTTCAACTCAACGTCTTTTCGCGTTTTCGTAGACGTCGCTTCGCTCGCGCTTACCCACGGCGACTACCGAGACAACCACCCGCTCTTCGATCACTTGGTAAACCAGTCGATAACCGGACGCTTTGAGTTTGATCTTGTAGCAATCAGGCATGCCGTGGAGCGAGTCAGCCGGAATACGCGGACGCTCAAGACGCTCAGCCAGCTTCTTCTTAAATTGATCACGCAGCGTATGACCCAGTTTGTTCCACTCTTTGTGAGCGGAAGGCAGAAATTCGAGCTTATAGGTCATCCAGGCTTACCGGTATGGGAGTCTCGTGACTGCGAGAACGAACGATTTCTGCCAACTCGAGATCATCGAGCCGCTCCATCATGGCTTCGTAAACGTCAGCCGGCACCATGTAGCCCATGACCCGGTTGTGATTCAGGACAGCAACTGCTCCTCCGTGCGCGCCGTTTAGCACTGCGGAGGGGTTTTTTTTCAGTTCAGAAACACTGACAGCCATATCGGCCAGAACACTTTGCATAATAAAAGACCTCAATTGAGGTCGTAATTCTGGTCTAAGGAAGCATTACTGGCAACCGGATGAGTCGATTCAGCTTACGAACGGCAAGCTGATAATTACCCCCGCCCCTTCCTCAACATCACATCCAACTGATCCACCACCTCCGCCCAATCCGCATCATCGAGAATCTCGTCGCGCAGGAAATCCGCCTGGCTCTTGGTCCAGAAAAACGCGTCGCACAGGTGCAGTTCCGGTTTGAGCGGAGAATGGGTGGCGATGAACTGGTCGATGCTGACCGGGTCGTTGTCCAGGCCGAGTTGCTTGAACAGGGATGGGAGGCTGTGCGTCGGGTTTTCCATGTCGGAACTCCTGCGAGATTTATAGGGTGTGAAAGATTTTTCGCGAGCAGGCCCGCTCCCACAGGTCTAGCGCAGAACCTGTGGGAGCGAGCCTGCTCGCGATTAGCGTCGTCAAAAACGCCGCAAACCTACTGACTCAACTCCCGCACCTGCGCATGCGGCACCATTTTCAGGAATTCGGGCATGCTCATGTGCAGCAGGTTGTTGTGGTTGCCGGCTTCCAGGTAGATGTCTTTCTGCCGGGTCAGCAGCGGGTCGATGACCATGTCCAGGCCGTAGGAATCGCCCAGTGGCGGTACGGCGCCGCGTTCGCAGTCGTCGAAAATGTGCGCCAGATTGCTTTCGCGGGTGATTTGCCATTCGCCGCTGCTGCGCACTTTGCTCAAGTCCAAGTGGCGGCTGGCGGGCAGCACCGCCATCAGGTAGTGCCCGTGACGGTCGTCCAGGATCACCGATTTGGCCACCCGTTCTGCGGCAATCCCGGAGACCCGCGCCGTTTCCAGGCTGCTGGACGAGTGCGGGTGGGTGACGATGTCATATTCGCATTGCGCCCGGTTGAGGCTGCTCTGCACTTTCTTGGCCATACGCATGATGCACCTCGGTGCCCGCCGACGCTGCGCGGCGGACGGTAATGAAACGCTGTGGCTGTACTTGAAAGTCTAGTCCGGCGAGCTGCAAACACCGGGAAATCCGCCCACTGGCGAGACAGGCAAATTGATCAAAAATCATCCAGCCGCAGCCTCAACTAGACTGTAAGAACAAGTCCTGACTCTCGCGGAGGGTCACGTGAACATC
Source organism: Pseudomonas sp. GW456-12-10-14-LB2 (assembly GCF_002884345.1). Taxonomy (NCBI): domain Bacteria; kingdom Pseudomonadati; phylum Pseudomonadota; class Gammaproteobacteria; order Pseudomonadales; family Pseudomonadaceae; genus Pseudomonas; species Pseudomonas sp. GW456-12-10-14-LB2. The sequence goes on along the minus strand of NZ_POHV01000021.1, from coordinate 76,838 downwards.
CGTTGCTGTGCGCTTGCCCTGTTGCTGCTGAGTGGATCGGTGGTTGCGGCGGACGGTCCGTTTACCGCCGTCAGTCCGGTCGGCCTGTGGCTGATTACCTTGGGCATCACATTTCTGATCGCCGAAGCCGCGCTGCCCAACTACGGGCTGATCGGCCTCGGCGGTATCGTCATGTTCGTGATCGGCGCGCTGATCCTGAGCAACGCCGAACTGCCGGTGCCGATGATGATCGGCCTCGGGTTGGTGAGCGCCCTGTTGCTGATCGCATTGCTGATCCGCGCCCTGAAAACCCGACCGCGCCAACCGGTCAGCGGCGATGCCGGCCTGCTCGGCAGTGTCACGGCGGTGACGGTGGTGCAACCGGAAGACAGCCGCAACGGCTGGGTGCAATTACAAGGAGAACGCTGGCAGGTGCTGAGCGCCACGCCGCTGCACACCGGGCAACCGGTGCGCGTGGTCGGGCGCAAGGGTCTGTTGCTGCAAGTGGCCGCGACTGACGCGGCACCGCTCGGAGAGTGATCATGGGTCTGCAAATCGGTTTTGTCGCGCTGCTGCTGTTGCTGATCGCCCTGGCCGGCTCGACGTTCCGCATCCTGCGCGAATACGAACGCGGCGTGGTGTTCCAGCTCGGACGCTTCTGGCAGGTCAAGGGGCCGGGGCTGATCCTTTTGATTCCGGTGGTGCAGCAAATGGTTCGGGTCGACCTGCGCACCATCGTCCTCGACGTGCCGCCACAGGACGTGATCACCCGCGACAACGTGTCGGTGAAGGTCAACGCGGTGCTGTACTTCCGAGTGCTCGACCCACAGAAAGCGATCATCCAGGTCGAAGATTTCCTCATGGCCACCAGCCAACTGGCCCAGACCACCCTGCGCGCAGTGCTCGGCAAACATGAGCTGGACGAACTGCTGGCCGAGCGCGAACGCCTGAACATCGACATCCAGCAAGTGCTCGACGCCCAGACCGACGCCTGGGGCATCAAGGTCGCCAACGTCGAAATCAAGCACGTCGATCTCAACGAATCAATGGTGCGCGCCATCGCGAAACAAGCCGAAGCCGAGCGGGAACGGCGAGCCAAGGTGATCCACGCCGAAGGCGAATTGCAGGCCTCGGAAAAACTCATGCAGGCCGCCGAAATGCTCGGCCGCCAGCCCGGCGCCATGCAGCTGCGCTATATGCAGACCTTGAGTTCGATTGCCGGCGACAAGAGTTCGACCATCGTCTTTCCGTTGCCGATCGAACTGCTCAAGGGGATGGCGGATCTGTCGGCGAAATCGTAAGCGCGCGCAAGCGTTCCAGCGCGGCATAGGGCGCACGGGCGCAATCTTCGATCCGTGCCCGCAACAGCGCCGATGCCTCCCGGCGTTTGTGTTCGCCATCGACGACAAAGGGTTGTGACGGCTGCTTCGCGTGCTGCGCCGTCGCTGTCAGCGCCTGTTCACACTGCTTGGCGCTGAGCCCGAAAAACCGCGCCAGCCGCCCGCTCATCGCGTCGGGCAATTCGCTGTAGTTCAGCGCCAGCCCGGCAGAATCACGGCAATGCACCAACCCCGCCTCCAGCAGGCGCCCCAGCCGCCGGGCGATGAAATCCTCGCTGCCCTCGAACGGCAAATCGTCGTCCAGCACACAATCGCCGAGTGCACCCGGCACCATGTGCAGGCCGGGGCGGCGCAGGTGAGAGACGGCGATTTCCAGCGGATCGCGATACAAAAACAGCCACGGCGTATCGGGGAAGCATTGCTGCAGCAGCGGCCATTCACCGATGTTCCAGGCGTCGAGCTTGATCACCAGCCGCTGCTCCGTACCGCGCCGCCGCTGACCATACGCCGAGAGCAATCCGGCGATGGCCGCGCGGCGTTCTTCGCCCGGCAGATCGCTACGCAGCAAGGCGTCAAGGGGCGGCGGCTCCGAGACCACGATGTGATCGTCGAGCCGGGCGAGCATCTGGCTGATCAGCGTCGAGCCACACCGCGAGGCGTGAAGGATAAAGGCGCTCGGTAGCAGACCCGGACTGAGCGCCTGCCAATCCATGAGCGCCGACAAGGGCGTTTGCCGGCGGAACGCCTGATTGAACGGCAGGCGCAACGCGTCTTCGACGGCTTCACGAAAGAACGGCTGATGCAGCGATGTGTCGCCAAACCAGCACCAGTCGACCTGCCATTGCCCGACGGTTTTCCAGATGCGGATCGGTAACCAGCCGTCGAAATTCACAGACGCCATTGTTCGTTCCATGACCGACGACCATTGCGCATCGCCGCCAGCAGTTCTTCACGGGAAAAATGCAGGCCTCGTTCAGCGGCCAACACCAGCGTCTGGACGGTGAATGATTCGGGGTCGTGCAATGCCTGCAACGTTGCGGACAGCAACGGATCCGTGACCAGCAACCGTTGAAATCGCTGCAGCGCCGTCTCCGCGCCATCAGGCAGCGGAGTGCTCGGCAAACCGTCAACAATCATCTGCTCCAGCCAGGGCGCGGGGCGGCAATCGAGCACCAGATGAACCCGAACCGTGCTGTCGCGATTGTCGACCCGATGCGGTCGGGCGAGATCGAGAAACCAACATTCTCCCTTCGCCATCGGCATCCGCTGGCCGTCGAGCCAGAAGTCCACGGCAGGCGGACTGAGCAGTGGAATATGCAGGCGCAAATCGGCGTCCGCGCCCTCTAGATCGTAGTCGCGATGCTCATGAATCTGCCCGCCCGGGCCCAGTCGCAACAGCCGCGCACTGACAATTTCCAGCGGCAGATCCCGCAGGGCCTGCTGCCAGCGACCATCATTCAGCCAAGGGGCGCGTTGAACGGGTTCGGCGCTGCCGGGGGACAGTTCGGTCAGCGCATCGGCGGCAGAAATCAGCGCCACGCCGCTCCAGTCGCCGGCGAAATAAGCGGTGTTGAAATGACCGCGCCAGGCAGCGTCGTCAATCGCCGCCAGCGCCTGCAACAGCAATGGCAGATCCGCGGTCAGCGGCAATCGCGAGAACGCCGGCCGGCTCATGCCTTGGGCAACACCGCGGATTCGCCGAGCCAAGTCAGCAACCGGTCGAGACAGGCTTCGACCGTCAGCGTGCCGGTGTCGAGCACCAGCGAAGCCTGGGCCGGCGCCTCGTAAGGCGCCGACACGCCGGTGAACCCGGCGAGCTCGCCACGCCGGGCCCGGGCGTAATGCCCTTTCGGATCGCGCTGCTCGCACACCGCCAGCGCGGCGCTGCACCAGACCTCGCGATAGTCCTCGCCCAAACGACGGGCAAACACCTCGCGCAGATCCGCCAGCGGCGCGATCATCGCCAGAATCACGATCTGCCCGTTCTCCACCAGCAACGCCGCCAGCTCACTGGCGCGGCGGATGTTTTCCAGGCGGTCGGCATCGGTAAAACCCAGGTCACGGTTGAGCCCGACGCGCAGGCCATCGCCATCGAGCACCACACTTTGCAGACCACGACTGAACAACTCGGCATGCAACGCCTGGGCAAGGGTCGATTTGCCCGCCGCCGGCAAACCGGTCAGCAGCATCGCCGTGCCGCGATGGCCGTTGCGGGCCTCGCGTTGGGCACGGCTGATGCTGGCAGTCGGCGCCAATACGTCACTGCGCGGCGGCATGGGCCACCGGCAGCGAAATATCCCCCGAGGCCCACGCGGCTTCGCGGTTGGCCAGGGCGGTGGCGATCGACTGCACTTCGGTCGACTGCACCTGATCCGGCAGCGGATCGAGGCCGGCGCTGGCGAAGATCTGGCCATAGGCATTGCGCAGATCGGCGTAAGACAGGTCACGCCGCAAGTCGGCCTGCAAGGTGTTGAGCTCGCCCTGAATCAGGTCCAGCTCACCAATGCCGTCGGCCTGACGACGGTTACGCAACTGACCGACGATTTGCCCGTCGATGTCCGACAGTTGCTGGTTGGTCTTGAACTGGCGCAGCGCCTCCTGATAGTTGGCGTTGGCCACGTAGAGCTGCGCCAACACCGCAATCGACATCGCCTGACGGCGTGCAGCAGCCACTTCTTCACCGGCCTTCGCCACATCGATAGCCGCCGGGGCAGAGATCACGTTGAACAGGTTCCAGGTGACTTTGACGCCGTAGTCGGCCCAGCCCTGCTCGACCAGGAACGAGTTGCTGTCGTAATGCCCGCCAGCGGAGAACTCAAGACCCGGCAGCAGACGCAGCATGGCCTTGCGGGTTTCGGCGGCGCTGATCCGGGTCTGGTAATCCTGCTCGCGCAGTTCCGGGCGGCTGGTCAGGGCTTCCTGCTCGAGCTTGCTCAGATCGACCTTGAGTTCCGGGATCCGGTAACCGTCATCGGTGGCCAGGGTCAGGTTGGTGCCCAGCGGCAGGTTGATCAGGGTCGCCAGTTCGGTTTTCGCCAGCGACAGCGCGCGGCGTTGTTCTTCCAGTTGCCGGGTCGCCTCAATCAGCGAACGCTGGTAACCGAGGGACTGCACCGGATCGCCGATGCGCTGTTCACTCATGCTTTCGCTGTTACGGCGGGCGGTGTCGACTCGCGCCATCAGGCTGTCGATCTGCTTGAGCAAACGTTCGGCAGCCATCGCCCGCCAATAGGCCGAGCGCACGTCCTGAACGATGGTGTTGATCACCTTGCGCCGGCGCTCCTGAACGATCAGGCGCTGGTCGCCCTGCTGCTTGGCGCTGATGTAGCTGACACCGAAATCGAGGACGTTCCAGACCATGGTCAGGTCGGCGACGTCACGGTCGCGGTCCTGTGAGGTCGACGGTTCCAGAGACTGAGTGCCGGTACGCACACTCTGGCTGCTGGAGGCGCTGACGTTGTTGCGTCCGACGTAACCGGCGTCCAGCGCCATGCGCGGCAGCATGTCGAAACTGGCGAGGTCGAGCTGCCGCTTGGCCAGCGCTTCCTCCATGATTTTCAAGCGGCCTTCGAGGTTGTATTTCACCGCGCGGGCCATGGCCTGGTGCAGGGTCAGCGGACCGCTCAGCGGCTCCTGGCCCTTGTACATGCTTTGCAGGTCGGCCCGGGCCCTTTGTTCACTGACACTGCGTTCGATCGGTTCACTGGTCACTGCACATCCGCTGATCGCCAGCGCCAGCAGGCTGGCGCCGAACAACTTCTGACTTTTCTTCATCCCTGGATCGCCCCTAGGTCCCGCACATATGTGAGTTGTTGTGTGTTGTCAGGCCGGCATTTCGCTGATGCCGACCTGTTGCAGTGCTGCCGCCAGGTTGTCGACCCGGTGCTGCTCGCTGTCCTTGATCTGTTGCAGTTGCTGGCCCAGGGTCGGCGCGCCGAACACACCGCGCAGGCCCTGGGAAATATCGCCGCCCTTGATCGAATGACGGTCGAAGGCATTCAGCGAATCGCGCTCGGTGCTGCTGTCCTGATTGAACAGGCTCGACAGCGTGCTGCTGCCGAACACCCCGCCATCACCGCCACCAAACCCGAGGAAGCCATGACCGGAACCGTCACCCAGGTTGTCGCTGCTGCTGAAAACCTGGGCAATGAAGCTCGGGCTCAATGCACCGCGGTTGATGAAAATATCCCCCAGCGGACGGATGCCGTTGCCGATCACCCGTTGCTCGAACAACGGCGCGAAAGTCAGCGGTGAACCGAGGTCGCCAGTGGGCGCGGTGAAGACGATCGGCTGCAGCGGAACGTTCGGCGGTGGCGGCGGCGCGACCGGATCGCTGCTGCGGAACTCCGGATCCGGTGTCACCACGATCAACGGAGTAGTCGGTGTCACAGGAGGCACAGGCACCGTGTTGATCACGTAATTGCCGGAACTGCTGACGCTGCTGCCGCTGTTGCCCGACAGGTCGCTGACCCCGGCGGTGTTGATGCTGATCGCATTGCTGGCGCTGTTGACGTTGGCGTTCGGCGTCAGGGTCGCGGTCCAGGTCTTGCCACCGTCGCTGCTGCTCAGGTTGGACAGAGTGCCGTTGGCTACGCTGAGGTCCGACAGGTCGAAACCGCTCACCGCTTCGTTGAAGGTGATGGTCACCTGCGAAGTCTGACCGACGCCCAGGTTCGGATTGGCGATCACCACCGTCGCGGTCGGCCGTTCGCTGTCGAGGGCGTAGTTGTTCGACACCGCCACCGTGCTGTCGGCGTTGCCCGCAAGGTCGGTGACGTTGCTGGTGTCCAGCGCAATGAAGTTGCTCGGGTCGGTGACATTCGCGGTCGGCGTGAAAGTCGCGGTCCAGGTCTTGCCGCCGTCACTGCTGGTCAGGTTGCTGAGGTCACCGTTGGTCACGCTCAGGTCGGACAGGTCGAAATTGCTCACCGCCTCGCTGAAGGTGAAGGTCACCGTGGTGCTCTGGCCGATGCCCAGATTCGGATTGGCGACCACGATGTTCACCGTCGGCCGGGTCGCGTCGAGGATGTAGTTGTTGGAGATGGCGATGCTCGCCCCGAGGTTGCCGGCCAGGTCCTGGACGCCGCCGGTGTCGATCAGGATCAGGTTGGTCGGATCGTTGACGTTGGCTGTCGGCGTGAAGGTTGCGGTCCAGGTCACGCCGCCGTCGCTGCTGGTCAGGTTTGACAACGAACCGTTGGCGACGCTGATGTCCCCCAGATCGAACCCGATCACCGCTTCGTTGAAGGTGAAGGTCACGGTGGTGGTTTCACCGATACCGAGGCGGTTATCGGCAACCACAATGGTGGCGGTTGGCAGCGCGGTGTCGATGGCGAAGTTGTTGGAATCGGTGGTGCCGATACCGCTGTTGCCTGAGACGTTGGTCACTCCGGCATTGTTCAGGCTGATCAGGTTGGTGGCGTCAGTGACATTGGCAGTCGGGGTGAACGTCGCGGTCCAGGTGATGCCGCCGTCACTGCTGCTGACGTTGCTCAGCGTGCCGTTGGCGATGGTCAGGTCACTGTTGTCGAACCCGCTGACCGCTTCGCTGAAAGTGATGGTCACCAGCGAGGTTTCCCCGGCCTTGAGCGCAGGGTCGGCTACCACGATGGTGGCAGTCGGCACCTGGGTCTGCACTTGGTAATTGGCCGAGTTGGTGGTGCCAGTGCCGGTGTTGCCGGCCAGGTCGGTGATACCGGTGTTGTTCAGGACAATCAGGTTGGTCAGGTCGCTGACACCGATGTTCGGCGTGAAGGTGGCCGTCCAGGTGAGGCCGCCGTCGCTCGACGAGACATTGCTCAGCGTGCCGTTGGCGACGCTCAGGTCAGAGTTGTCGAAACCGGTCACCGCCTCGCTGAAGGTGATGGTCACCAGCGCGGTTTCGCCGGGACGCAGGTCAATGTCGCTCATGACGATGGTCGCCGTCGGACGCTGACTGTCGACCGCATAGTTGTTGGAATCGGTGGTGCCGCTGCCGGCGTTGCCTGCCAGGTCGGTGATGCCGGTGTTATCCAGGGTGATCAGGTTGGTGGTATCGGTGATGCCCGCCGCCGGCGTGAACGTCGCCGTCCAAGTGATGCCGCCGTCGCTGCTGCTGACCGCGCTCAGCGTACCGTTGGCGATGATCAGGTCGGCGTTGGTGAAACCGGTCACGGCTTCGCTGAAGGTGATGGTCACCAAGCTGGTCTGGCCGACGCCGAGCGCCGTGTCGGCGACCACGATGGTGGCGGTCGGACGCACCGTGTCGATTGAATAGTTGTTCGAATCGGTGGTGCCGCTGCCGGCATTGCCCGACAGGTTCTGCACGCCAGTGTTGTCCAGCGTGATCAGGTTGGTGGCGTCGGTGATGTTGGTGGTCGGCGTGAACGTGGCCGTCCAGGTAATGCCGCCGTCGCTGCTGCTGACCGCGCTGAGCGTGCCGTTGGCGATGGTCAGGTCGGCGTTGGTGAAACCGGTCACGGCCTCACTGAAGGTGATGGTCACCAGCGAGGTTTCGCCGATTTTCAGGCTGGAGTCCGCCACGACAATGGTCGCGGTCGGCACCACGGTGTCGATGGTGTAGTTATTGGAGTTGGTCGTGCCGCTGCCGGTGTTGCCCGAAAGGTCGGCGATGCCGGTATTGGCCAGGGTGATCAGGTTGGTCGCGTCATTGACGCCCACGTTCGGCGTGAACGTCGCAGTCCAGGTGATGCCGCCGTCACTGCTGCTCACGGCGGTCAGCGTACCGTTGGCAATCGTCAGGTCGGCGTTGGTGAAACCGCTGACCGCTTCGCTGAAGGTGATGGTCACCAGCGAGGTTTCGCCGGCAGTGAGGTTGCTGTCGGCGACCACGATGGTCGCGGTTGGCCGCACCGTATCGATCGCATAATTGTTCGAATCGGTGGTGCCGCTACCGGCGTTGCCCGCCAGGTCGACGATGCCGGTGTTGTCCAGGGTGATCAGGTTGGTGGTATCGGTGATGCTGGCGCTCGGGGTGAACGTCGCCGTCCAGGTGATGCCGCCGTCGCTGCTGCTGACTGCGCTCAAGGTGCCGTTGGCAATCGTCAGATCGGCATTGGTGAAACCGCTGACCGCTTCACTGAAGGTGATGGTCACCAGCGAGGTTTCACCGATCCGCAGGTTGTTGTCGGTCACCACGATGGTCGCGGTCGGGCGCACGGTATCGATGGCGTAGTTGTTGGAGTCGGTGGTGCCGCTGCCGGCGTTGCCGTTCAGATCAGCGATGCCGGTGTTGTTCAGCGTGATCAGATTGGTCGCGTCGGTGATGCTGGCGGTCGGCGTGAATGTCGCCGTCCAGGTAATGCCGCCGTCGCTGCTGCTCACGGCAGTCAGCGTGCCGTTGGCAATGGTCAGGTCGGCGTTGGTGAAACCGGTCACCGCTTCGCTGAAGGTGATAGTCACCAGCGAGGTTTCGCCGATTTTCAGCGCGGTGTCTGCGACCACAATGGTCGCGGTCGGACGCGCGGTGTCGATCGCGTAATTGTTGGAATTGGTGGTGCCACTGCCGGCGTTGCCGGCGAGATCGACAACCCCGGTGTTATCCAGGGTGACCAGGTTGGTGGTGTCGGTAATGTTGGTGGTCGGCGTCAGCATGGCGGTCCAGGTGATGCCGCCGTCACTGCTGCTCAAACCGCTCAGGGTCCCGTTGGCCACGGTCAGGTCGGCGGTGGTGAAGCCGCTGACCGCTTCGCTGAAGGTGATGGTCACCAGCGAGGTTTCACCGGCCGCCAGATTGGTGTCGGCCACCACAATGGTTGCCGTCGGCCGCACGGTATCGATCGCATAATTGACCGAATCGGTGGTGCCGGTGCCGGCGTTACCGGCAAGGTCGGCGATACCGGTGTTGTCCAGGGTAATCAGGTTGGTGGTATCGCTGATGCTGGCGCTCGGGGTGAACGTTCCGGTCCAGGTGATGCCGCCGTCGCTGCTGCTCACTGCGCTCAACGTGCCGTTGGCGATAGACAGATCGGCGTTGGTGAAACCGGTCACTGCTTCACTGAAGGTGAAAGTCACCAGCGACGTATCGCCGATCTTCAACGCCGTATCGGACATCACGATGGTCACGGTCGGCCGCGCGGTGTCGATGGCGTAGTTGACGGAGTTGGTCGTACCGACACCCGCCACGCCGTCGTTGATCGCGGTCACCCCGGTGTTGTCGAGGGTGATCAGGTTGGTGCTGTCGGTAATGTTGTTGGTCGGCGTGAAGGTCGCCGTCCAGGTCAGGCCGCCGTCGCTGCTGCTCACTGATGTCAGCGTGCCGTTGGCAATCGTCAGGTCGGCGTTGGTGAACCCGGTCACCGCCCGGCTGAAGGTGATGGTCACCAGCGAGGTTTCGCCGATTTTCAGGGCGGTGTCGGCCATCACGATGGTGGCGGTCGGTGGTTCCACATAAGCGGTGTTGAGTGTGCCGCCGTTGTTGTAGATCGCCGCGAAGGCCAAGGGTACAGAGCCCGTCACGCCGCCGCCCAGTTCTGCGCCACCGGAGCCGCTGCCCGCCGCGTTGCCAGTGATGGAGCTGAAGTTGGAGGCCGTGATCAGTACCGTGCCGCCCTGGTTCCAGATCGCGCCGACACCTCGTCCGCCGTCGCCGCCGTTCAAGTTATTGCTGCCCTGGCCACTGCCGCCACCGCCACCGCCGCCCGCGCCGATGTTGTTGCTGATGACCGAGGTGCCGACGATTTTCAGCGTGCCGGTGGAAGCGTTGTAAATGCCGCCGGCTGCATTGCCGCCTGCGCCGCCGACCTTGTCCCAGCCAGCGCCGCCACCGCCGCCACCGATGGAAATCGTGCCGTTGCTGGCCGTGCCGCCATTGCCGCCGTTGCTGTAATAGGACACGCCCACACCGCCCGCGCCGCCCGTGGTCGAGCCGCCGCGCCCGCCCATGTGCGTCGCGTCGTAGCCACCGCCGTAGCCGCCGACACCACCGCTGCCGGCCTGGCCGCCCAGCGTACCGGTGCCCGGCCCGGCCGTACCGCCATGACCACCGCCCTGACCGCCAAGACCACCGCCACCACCACCGGCACCGCCGTAGAACGCACCGGTGACACCCCCGCCACCACCGCCACCGGCCGCCGCGTTGCCGGTGACCGAGACGTTGTTCAGGGTGAGGATACCGGCGTTGAAAATCCCCCCGCCCATGGCACCGGTTGCGCCGTAGCCGCCATTACCGCCGTTGCCCGAAACCAGGCCACGGGTAATGACCAGACCATCCAGGGTCACCGTGCTGCCGGAGGTGATTTCCACCACTCGGGTCCGGTATTGGCCATCGAGCGTGACGTCGGCAACCCCGTCATTGTTCAGGTCACCATCGACGGTGATGTTCTTGTTGATCAGCAATTCCGAGGTGAGCTGCACCGTCATCCCGGAGCTGAAGGTCACGATGTCGCCGTTCTGCGCCGACGCCAGCGCTGCGCGCAGCGAGCCGACCCCGGTGTTGGCATTGTTGGTGGCGGTCCAGGTGGCCAGGCCCCACTGGTATTCGCTCATCGCCTGGGTCGACAGCACGTTGGCACTTTCGATGGTGCCGGTGGCGATCTCCAGATCCCAGTCGCCGCCCAAGCCCGTGCGGTTGCTGGAGGCGGCCACGTCGCGGCCGGTCAGCTGCGCCAGCGAGTCGACGAAGCTCAGGCCACGATCCCCTTCGGCGGTGTAACAGCCGTAGATCAGGATGTCGCCGCCAGCGTTCATGTCCTTGCCGATTTCCGCCAGGATCGCGCTGCGCTGGGCAACGTTGTCGGCCGACAGATAACTGTTGCCCAGCCACAGGTCACCGGCATTGCCGTGGGCAATGATCTGCACCGAGCTCACGCCCTGATGCTGGTCGAGATAATCGGCGATCTGCTGCAAACCGTCCTTGCCGGCATCGAGCTTGACCACTTGCGTGCCGGGGGCCACGCCCTTGAGCAGGCTGTCGGCATCCTTGACCCGGGAATCGACGAACACCACGCTCTGCCCCGGCACGGCTACCGGGCTGGCGGCGGGCGTAGCATCGGCCTGGCCATGGGTGTCCTTGCTGGCGCTCGGGTGGTCGGCGACCGGCGCTTTCGCGGCATCGGCGGTGGCATGGCTGTCAGCCTGGGCGGCAGTGTCGGCCACAGTGGCCGCGACGGCGCCGTCGAACAGCATGCGCGGTTCCAGCGACATGATCATGGGCGCCGCCAGCGTCCGTTGGCCTTCGGTAACCCGCGACTTCTGCTTGCTCCACCACATGTTGCTCACCCGGACTCGAACACAGTTGTTGACGCATCAATGAAAACGCCGCGATCAACTGATCGCGGCGTCGGACTTCATACGAATGACATTGGCAGCGCTGGCTGAGCCATCGAGCCAGAAGGATAGATCGGCGTATTGCTTGAACAGGTCCGGCGGCAGGATCGTGCGCCGCGACTGCAGGGCGACCTTGGGTTTGACCTTGTGCAGGCCAGCCACACCGAGGGCCTGGTCGAACTCTGGCGCGTCATAGGCCAGGTGCTCGAAATCGTGCTCGAACCAGGGTTCGCCGATGAAGTCGTAGACCAGCCGCAGCACCCGCTCCGGGGCTTGGGTCAGCAGGTCGTAATCGACGATCAGCAGCGAATCGGCGTGCTCGCCGTAATAGGCTTCCTTGAGCGCCGCCCAGGCAAAACCCACCAGGCGATTGCGCTGGGCCAGGGTTTCGCAGCGGCTGTAGACCGTGTTGCGCTCGACCGCATCGCCGAACAGCTTGGTGTTTTCGAAAGGATTGGCGCGGTACAGCCGCTCCAGGCTGTCCATCACCCAGGCGACGTTGCGCACACAGGCGATGACCTTGGCTTGAGGGAACAGGTCGTTGATGGCCGGCAGTCGCGCAGACCACTGGCGGTTGGTGTCGAATACAACCGGTTTGTCGGCCTTGTCGGCGTAATAGGAATCGAACAGACCGCGCAAAAGGCGGCGGCGCATGTCGGTGTCGATCACCGCGCCGAATTCGCTGCCGGCACTGCATTGTTCAAGGACACCGGAGAACAGCGCGCCGACCGGACTGGTCATGCCGGCATGAAAGCGAGGGTTCTGCAGGAGGATCGCAGAAAGGAGGGTAGAACCTGAGCGCGGCAAGCCGGAGATAAAGTGGAACTGCTGCAATCCCTTCACCGTATTTGTAAGTCCTTTTGTCTGATGAGCGTAATCCAACAATACCCATTCGACTAGTAGTGTTTTGATATCAGAAAAGAGCAAAACGGACTTAAAAACTTAGCTTTTATCGCGAATAAAATGGTGAAGCGTTTAAGTCAGTTTTCTCCCGATCCATCGGGCGCCTGCACCGAAAAAAGGCGCGCTTTCGCCCCGCCCGCCTGCACCTGATCCCGCAGTTGCCAGGTCGCAGGCAAGGGCAGAAATGGATCGGGTACTTCCATGTCCAGATCACCGATTAACCAGACCCGGGCACTGTCCTTCGGCAGGTCTCCCAACCGATCAAGGTAGACCTCATCGGACACCAGCGTGCCGAAACCATAATGGTTCGGGCGAGTCGAGCGCCCTTCGGCAGTGGGCGGCGTAAACAGCCGGACTTGAGCCTCAGTGCGGTTGTAATAGACGTAACTGAGGTACCAGAGCATGTCGCTGGTGACGATCCGGTCGCCGCTGGCGAAGTGGCGGTTGACGTAATCGACCATGACGTTGAACTGGTCATTGCGGTCGACCGTGGCGTTGTTGTTCACCCCGATCATCTCGACCCCGACCAGCGACAGCAGCACCGCCATCGCCAGCACGCGCACGCTGCTGTAGAGACGGTCGATGGCCAGCGCCGCCAGCATCGGCAGCCCCAGCGCGTAGGCAGTCAGGTAACGCTCGATGAACATCGGCGTAATGAAAGACACCGCGAACACCAGCAACAACGGCACGCCGGTGTAGACCGCCAGCAGCACGCTGCCATGGTTCACGCTGCGATCACGGGCAACGGCGACAGCCGCCAGCACCAGCAAAGCCAGGGGCACTCCGCCGAACAGCAGCAACGGGAGATGTTCGCCCTCGTCCTGAATCAACCAGAGCCAGATCATCGACGGCAGCGAAGACAGGGTCACCGGATCTTCCCAGCCCACATCGCCGCCGGCCTTGAGCGCGTCCATGTGTTGCAGCAGGTCGATCAGGTTCGGTAGCCACGGCAGGTAGAGCACGACGATGGCGAGATTGGCCAGCCACCAATCCTTGCGCTGGAGATGCTTCAGGCGATAACCCGGCAACAGGCGGATCAACCCCAGATACAGCCAATGGCTCAGCGCCGCCAGCACGGCGAAATAGTGGGTGTACAACGCCGCCGTCATCAGCAGCGCATAGATCAGCAGATAGCGGTGACGCTGCGGTCGCCTGATCCACTTGACCAGCACCAGCGTCGCACCGATCAGCAGCAAACCCAGCAACGCATACATGCGCACTTCCTGGCTGTAGCGCACCGCCGTCGGCAGCAGCGCCAGCAACACCCCCGCGATGATCGCCGCGCGGCGAGTGGCCAGCCGGTCGACCAGGCTCACGCCGAGTCCGACCGTGGCGATGCCGGCCAGTGCGCTGAAGCTGCGAATGGCCAGGAGGCCGTCGCCGAACACGCCGATCCAGCCGTGCAGCAGCATGAAGTACAGCGGCGGATGCACATCGAACGCGGCATGCGTCCAGATCCCGCCCGGCGAATAGCGCGCCAGCAGCAGGCTCGAACCTTCATCGCCCCAGATCGCGGCAGCCGTCAGGTCATAAAAACGCACCACGGTGGCCAGCAGCAGGATCGGTATCAACCAGTGCTCGCGCGCCCAGCGCAACAGGCGCCGGACACCGGCATTCGGTGCGGCGAACGGATCCTGAGTATCTCCCAGCGGTGTCTCGCGAAGGACCTCCATCAACCTCCCCTCAGCGTTTTTGCGAACACAATTGCGTCATCAACTGCCAACACTGTAGGCCAGCACCGAAGTCGACGCGCGGCCACGACGACGTCCGGCAAGTCCGTCGATCCGGGTCTACGCTACGGCGTGGCGTGACCTGCCCGCGCAAAAGGAAGGAGTCAGCACAACGTTTCGACCGGCCCGACAACAAGGGCGACCGCGCGGCGCGCCGACCACACAACAGAAGGATGAGGAACCATGGAAGTCTTTATGGGTACGATTCAACCGTTCGCCTTCAACTTCGCCCCAAGTGGCTGGGCCTTGTGCAACGGGCAAATCCTGGGCATCTCGCAATACCAGGCGCTGTTCGCCTTGCTGGGCACTTACTACGGCGGCAATGGCACGACCAACTTTCAACTGCCCAACCTGCAAGGTCGCGTGCCCGTCGCACAAGGCACCGGACTGGGCCTGACGCCGCGCGTCATCGGTCAGGTGTACGGCACCGAAAACGTCACCGCCACCATCGCCAACATGCCCAACCACACCCACGCGATGACCGGCCTCACCGCCAACACGGCCTTGTCCCTGGCCGTACCCGCCAGCAATCCGGCGACCGTGCCGACCGCCACCAACTCGTACATCGGCGCCTCCGGCGGCGGCCCGGGTTCGGCGAACATTTACTCCGACGCCCAAGGCGCCACACCGGTGCCGCTCAAGGGTGTGACCACCACCGTCACCGGGGACATTTCCTCCACCGGCGGCAGCCAGCCACTGCCGATCCTGAACCCGGCCCTCGTCCTCAACTTCAGCGTTGCCCTGAACGGCCTGTTCCCGTCGCGCAACTGAGCAAACGCCGGGGGCTTCACCGCTCCCGGCCGTTCTTTTTTCACTGGAGTCAGACCATGCTGCAAGCGGTTCAGATTCAACACGTCCAGCCGTTGCTCGGACAGCAACGCACGCTGCACCTGCCCGATGGCACGGCATTGCCGATCCGGATCGAGCACCTTGATGAGGTCCCCGCGGCGAAAACCCGCTACAGCGAACGCATGCCCTTCTGCCTCGAATTCAACAGCCTGGTGCCGACCGGATTCGTCGACGGTTTATGCGCGCTGGAGCTGCCGGAACTCGGTCGGGTAGAGGACATCTTCGTGTCGCGGGTGCCGGCGCTGGGGCGGGATCCGCAGTTGGGGTATTTCTGCATTTCGTTCAACTGATTCGCCACTCTGAAAATCTTGTAGGGCGATTCCGCAGGATGCGGCTAAAGCCCTTGTAATCCGGGCTTTTAAACCGAATGAATTGGGAAACGTCCGACATAAATTCGCGGTTCATCTTGGTAGCGTTGTTCCGAATCTGTCACAGGACAAGGAACAACGGATGTTCAATGCCAATGCTCGTTTGCGCCTCATCACCGACGCCTTTAAACACGACCTGCAGGTGCTGTCCTTCACCGGCACCGAATCCATCAGCCAGCCTTACTCCTTCGACGTCAAACTGGTCAGCCCGAGACCGGACATCGATCTTCCCGGCCTCATGCACCGGCAGGCTTTTCTGGCCTTCGATGACCACGGCCATGGCGTTCATGGACAGATCCAGCACATCGGAAAGGACGATATCGGGTACCGGCTGACGCAATACCACCTGACCCTCGCGCCATGTCTGACGAATCTGGGCCATCATTTCAATCAGCGGGTTTTTCAGCACCTGAGCGTTGCGCAAATCATCGGGCAGATTCTTCAGGAACATGGCATTCACGCGGATGGCTACCTGTTCCAGATCGGCCAGGCCCTGCCGGATCGTGAATATTGCGTGCAGTACAACGAATCCGACCTGCACTTCATCCAGCGCCTGTGCCAGGAAGACGGCCTGCACTATCACTTTCGCCACAGCCTCGACAGGCACCTGCTGGTGTTCGGCGACGACCAGACCGTGTTTCCCAGGCTGGCCCGACCGACCCCGTTCAAACCGCGCAACACGATGGTGGCCGACCGGCCGGTGATCCACCGTTTAGACTGCGGGCTCAATACCCGCACCAGTCGCGCCAGTCGGCGCGCCTACGATTTCGAAAGAGCGCGCATCGTGCTGGAGTCCGACGCGCGGATACCGAACGAGAACTGTCAGCCTGATCTGGAGGATTACGTCTATCCGGGGCGAGTCCTCGACCGGGAGCACGGCAAACTGCTCGCCCGACGAATCCTGGAACGTCATCGCAGCGATGAGCGCGTGGCTCAGGGTGACAGCGACGAACCGGCGCTGGTGTCGGGGCATTTCCTGTCGTTGTCAGAACACCCCGACCCCGCATTGAACGACCTTTGGCTGCTCACCGAAATCGAACACGAAGGCCAACAGCCTCAGGTGCTCGAAGAAAGCGGCAGCGACATCGCCGTGAGCGATAAAAGCGACTTCGTCCAGGGCTACCGCAACCATTTCGAAGCCACACCGTGGGATGCGATCTATCGCCCGCCGTTGCGCTACGACAAACCTTCCATCGGCTGTACCCAGACCGCCGTGGTCACCGGGCCGGAAGGCGAAGACATCCATTGCGACAGTTACGGCCGGGTCAAGGTGCAGTTTTTCTGGGACCGCGAAGGCCGGCACAACGACAAGAGCAGTTGCTGGTTGCGGACCACCACGAACTGGGCCGGCAACGCCCATGGCAGCGTGATCATTCCGCGCGTGGGCATGGAGGTGCTGGTGACGTTTCTCAACGGTGATCCCGACCATCCGGTGATCAGCGGTTGCCTGGCCAACAGCGCCAACCCGGTGCCCTATGAATTGCCGGCGCACAAGACCCGCAGCGTGTTCCGCTCCCGCAGTTCGCCAGACAGCGGCGGCTTCAATGAACTGATGATCGAAGACCGCGCCGGTCAGGAGCTGATCTATCTGCGCGCCCAGCGCGATCTGCAGCAGAAGATCGAGCACGACAGTCACCTGGATATCGGCAACCAGCGTCGGGAAACCATCAAGGGCAACAGCGTCAGCGTGCTCCACGCAGAAGAGCAACGCACCATTACCGGTGATCGCAAGACCCATCTCAAGGCCAGCGACTACCTGCACGTCAGCCAGAACAGCCACACCCGGATCGGTCAGTCGCTGACGGTCGAAGCTGCCGGGCAGGTGTGTTTGAGCGCTGGCGAGCATCTGGTACTGGAGGCCGGAAAAAGCATCAGCCTGAAGGTCGGTGGCGAGCATTTTGTGCTTGATCACGGTGGTCTTTTCGGTAGCAGCGACCTGCTGATCGGCGGCGCACCGGCGGCCTTTCTACGCGCGCCGATTCTGCTGCCCGACAGCGTTGAAGACCTGGCGCCATCGACGCCTCTGCCGCCACTAGTAGCTCCCTCGCAAACCGCCTTGATGGCTGACAGCAAAACGCTGGGTGCAGATTTCTGCCCGATCTGCGAGGCCTGTCGAGGAGGAGCGTGCCTGATCGAGGGAGCCGCCGCATGAGCCAATCCTTTGTGCCGCACTGGCTGATCGAGCAACACCGGGCGGATCGCCTCCTGTGCCTGGTACTCGACTCGCAGAACGAACGCGACATGCGCCAGCGCTGGCTGAAGAGCAGCCGTTACGAGCAGTACGCCAGCGTCTACGGTGAAACCGTGGTCGCCGAACTGGCGGACACCGGCCCGTTCCTGTTCACCTTCGACCAGCCCGACGACCGTCGCCTCGACGCCCTGCTCGACAGGCCCGACAGCCATTGGGGCTGGCTCGCCAGCCTGGGTCAGGGCGAACTGAAGGCATGGGTCAGGCACTGGCAGGAGCGGCTGCTCGTCGGCACCCGTCCGCATCAGGCGCTGTACCGCTTCCACGACAACCGGGTGCTGGCCCGGGCGCTGGAACATCTGCCGGTCGAGGCGCTACCGGCGTATCTCGGGCCGGCGATCAGCGTGTGTTACTGGCAGGGCTCGCATTGGCAAAGCACCGACAACCCAGCGCCCGGCACCAATCCGCTGCCGGACTCGCCGCCATGGCTGCACCTGCCGATGCCCGATCAGCCCGCCATGGAGATTCGTCTGGCCAATGCCCACCGTTTTCTGCTGGCCGAGCATGTGCAGGCCTACGCCGGGCTGGCGGGCTCGCAGGACCCGCACATCTGGCTACGCGAGCGACTGGCACAGGCCGAAGCCTGGGGCTGGCTGGCGCCGGAGCGGCTGGAATTTCTGCTGATCCAGAGCCTGCAAACCCCGACCCTCGCGCCTCATTGGCAACCCCGACCGGACGAAACGCCGGATGAGCACTTTGATCGGGTTTACCTGCTTTCGAAGAGCTGGAGCGGGGAGATGCCTTCATGAAGATTCAGCTCAGGACCATCGCCCTTATCGGCGTTTTCGCGGCACTGGGGGGCTGCCAAGGCAAACAGCCGAATACCTTCAAATTCACAGCCGATCTACCACCGGGGTTTGCCTACGTCGCAGTGGTTCATTACGTACCCGAGAAAGGCCAGACCTGCACCCTCGACAGGCGCGACAACCTTGCGCCGGTGTTCAACAGCAAGTGGCGCACGGACTACAAGCCTGATGCCGAGATCACGATTCGCAAGATTGTTAAGGGGTGTCCGTTGGTCGTGAGGCGAATCGAGCTGGAGATCAATTCGAGCTATGGCAAAACACGGGGCGACTTCAGTGGTGACGAAGCCATGGTTTTCATCCGCGATGATCTGGAGGAGCAGTTCAAAGGCGTATTCAACGAGGCCGGTGAAAGCACCTTCCAAGGTCAGTGCGAGTGGTGGTTTCGCACCTCGGGCAAACCGCGAATTCTAAGAAAAATCCTGGATTGCAGAACGGTCGATGCCCAAGGAGCACGCGCCTACGGGAAGACCTTCGGGGCTTTTAACCCTGATCAACTGCCGGGCAAAACGGTGAGGATGAAGATTACTTTGGCAGAGGAAGAGAAACCCGGATGGGGGGATACGTGGGTGAAAGTTCCGAATGGCTGGAAGCGATGCCTGGGTGATGGATATGACGATCCGCATGCCTATTGCAACGGCAATTACACCGACTTCAGCACATTCAAAATGCCTGATGGCCGAGTCTGCACCATTTATCCGGGCTGTACGGAATAAGGAGGTTTCGCCATGACATCAATTCAAAAGGAGCTGCAATCTCCAACACTGACCTCCCCGACGATTGGACTCGCGCTGCGCAGTGCGACTTTGGTTGTTTGCCTTGCCCTCATCGCTGGGTGCAAAACCCAACCGGCAAATACATTCACTTTCACGGCAGAGCTACCGCCAGGGTTCGCCTATGAAGCCCTCGCAGAGTATGAGCCGATCAATAGTAGTGAAAACTGCAGAGCCATAGACCTCCGCAAAACAGCCAACAGATACAACAGGAATTGGCGAGAAACGTACGAGCCGGTTTCCGAAATCGCCATCCGCAAGACCATCAATGGTTGCCCGATGGTAATACGTCGAATTGATCTGGACATCAGAGCCGCCTACGGGAAGGACTGGAGCGACATTAGCGCTGATAGTGCAGCTGTTGTTATACGGTCGGAATTGGACGATCGCTACAAAGGCACTTTTAACCATAAAGGTCTAAGCATTTTCTACGGCCAATGTCAGTGGCTTTTTCGCACCTCAGGTAAGCCGAGGATCCTGCGAAAAATACTCGACTGCAAGGAAACCGATGCTCAGGGCACTCCACAGCCGGGGCGCCCGTTTGCGGCATACACCCACGATCAACTTCCAGGCACAACCGTGAGGATGAAAATCAAAGTAGCAAGGGAAGAACAACCTTACTTCAGGGACACCTGGGTAAATTTTCCAAATGGCTGGAAGCGATGCTTAGGCGACAACTTTGAGGATCAGTACGCCTTTTGTTATGGCAACTACACCGACTTCAGCACTTTCACAATGCCGGATGGCCGAGTCTGCACCATTTATCCAAGTTGCACTGAGTAAGGAGGTTTCACGATGGAATCAATTGAAAAGGATCTGCCGTCGCCGTTAGGCGGCCGCATGCTGACATGTCCTGCCGGTGGCAAATGGACAAGTTTTCAACTCATCGATGAGTTTTACTCGGGTGAGCCCTATGCTGGATTGGCCTATGTCGCCACTGATTCGGAAGGCCATAAATACATAGGACGTCTGGATGCAGCGGGCAAGGGCAGAGTGGACTATCACTTTGCGGGGCCTATATCGTTGCTATTTGATCAATCGTATGAAGGAAAGGAACAGCTCTACTCAAGTTTGCAAAGCAGGCGACATTACCCCCTAAAAATAACCGAACTTCAGGTACGCGCCGAAAAAACTCGTTATCTGAACCGGAATGCCACCCGCACACGGGAACGACCCGAGATTGCTGACGGTGCAGACTACTTTCAAGTCGAAGTCCGTCACCTGGTCAGATATGCCTCGCATCTGCCACCCGAGGTGTATCGCGATTACCCTCTCGACTCCGGCTGTGCAGCCATCATGCGCGAACACGGCAAACTGGGTGTCGCTCTGATGCCACAACGTCACACTGTTCTTGAAGTGCGCCCGTTACGCGCGTTGCGACCGATGTTATCCACAGCTCCGCAATTCTGTGCACTCAATCTGTACCAGCTCTCATTGATGGCAACCTTGAGCTACTGCCCCTTCGGTCAGAAGCCAGAAAGTGCTCCCATCAAAGAAAATCGAGTGACCTTTCCTTTGCAACCCAGCGTAGGCAATTGGTTTGGCGACGCCTTGGCCAAGTCCGACGAACTATGGAAAGTCGACTCGAATCAAATCAAAGCCTATTACCCTCTGTACGAAGACGTGCCGTATTCCAAACGCCTGGAAATCGTTCCATTCGACTCGGATCTGTACGAAGTGAATGACCCGAAGAGGATCGAGTCGCAAGAACATCCAGCCAAGGTTCACTTCCTTGATGACAGAAGCGAAGGAAATGAGGCTACCGACACCCAAGCCTTCATCACCCACAACGACGAACTGATCCTGATCGCCGTTCGCGGCACCGCCGAGATCGTCGCCGATGGGTTACGCGATGCCGATGCCTTGCAGGTGCCGTTTGCGGAAGGCGAAGGCCAGGTACATCGAGGTTTCTATGAAGCGGCCAAAAAAGCTGGCGCATTCGCCGTCAATTACCTCGAAAAGTTCTACACCGGCCAAACACTCCTGATCTGCGGCCACAGCCTCGGTGGCGCAATCACGCTGCTGCTGGCCGAAATGCTCCGCCGTAGGCCTGAGGGCTACAAAATCCAGCTCTACACCTACGGCGCCCCCCGCGCCGGCGACGCGGATTTCGTTAAGGGTGCAGCCGATCTCGTGCATCACCGCATGGTCAACCACAACGACCCGGTGCCCAGCGTGCCCGGCAGCTGGATGAACACCAAAGCCGATATCTACGGCACCGGGGCAGCGCTGACCTTCGTGAATGTCCCGCTCGGTCTGTCGGTGTTCGTCGCGGGCATCACCAACTGGACCGGGGAAGCCTACGACCACCACGGCCGTTTGCGACACGCCATGCCGGTGGAGTTCGGCCGCCAGCAGGTGTCGTCAATCCTCTGGGAGCCGGGCTGCGACACCATCACCCAGCACGCAGCCTGCGACGTGGCGATCCGGCAG
Organism: Pseudomonas sp. GW456-12-10-14-LB2; assembly: GCF_002884345.1. NCBI lineage: Bacteria > Pseudomonadati > Pseudomonadota > Gammaproteobacteria > Pseudomonadales > Pseudomonadaceae > Pseudomonas > Pseudomonas sp. GW456-12-10-14-LB2. Next base: position 55,146 of record NZ_POHV01000021.1, on the reverse strand, counting down.
CGGCACGGCCTGCCGGATCGGCCGACGTTGCTCAAGCAGATCTTCGACGCCGGGCACCATTCGATGACCGGGGCCTACATCCCGGCGTGCTGGGCGGTGTTGCGGCGTTGGCAGGAGGCACAGGAGTCAAACCGCACGCTGGTTACCGAGCGAGAATTCGCGCTGGTTGAGACAGCGCTGCAGCGCATCACCGATCAGTTGCGCCGCCAGCGCAGCAATTTGCCGGGACGGCCGGACAGCTATGTGCGCAGCCGGAAAAACATCGTCGAAGCGCTCAATCATGAAATCGAGAACATCCGCACGACCCGCGAACGGCTGGCCAGTCTGCGGCACCGGCGCCTGACGACCACGGATGTTTATGGATCGCTGGCAGAACAACCGGAACGTCTGGCCGAAAGCCTGCCGCGCTGGCAGCTGCACCGGGAAAACCAGGCAGAAGAACAGCTCGCCATGGCACCTGACGCCGCCGAGGATGACCCGCTGCTGGTAACGCTCTACGGTCACAGAATTGGCGCGCCCCACACTTTCGACATTGACTCGATCATCTGACTCAAGCCTGTGGATACCACACCAGCCGCTCCGCCGCCGGGTTGCGCTCCTCCACCGCAAAACCCAGCGCCAGGTAGTGCTGGCGCGCATGGGGGTTGTTGGCCCAGACCACCGTCGCCACCGGGCAGCGCACTTGCTGCGCGGCTTTTTGCACGCCTTGCAGCACGGTTCGTCCGTAACCTTTGCCCCGGGCCTGTGGAATGAACGCGAGGTACAACACGCGGATTTCATTGACGCCGAAATCGGTGCTGAGTGCGCCGATGGCCGTGCCGAGTTTTTCTACGATGTAGTGCATGGCGTTGGGATGGTTTTCCCCCATGCCCTGCTCCTGCACCTGAAACTGCTGGGCGACGATTTGCTGCACTTGCTCCTGCTCGCCGTCGATCCATTGCAGATCCGGCCGCGCCGATTGATAGAGGCTGTGCAGAAATGGCCCGTCCGACGCCCGCGAAGGCCGCACCACCAATCCGTCCGCCGCCAGGTTGTCCGTCATCTTCATGCTCCCTAGAAACCGCTTTCCCTGACCCCCAGCGCCGCCATCCGGCGCCAGGCCACGCCGAGCACCGATTCGCCGCTGCCCTGCAACACCACCACGCCGCGCAGCGGCTGCACCGGGGTCGGTGCCTGATCCAGCGTAGTCAAACGCACGCCGTATTGCGCCTGCACCGGTTCCGCCCGTTGCTGCTGATCGCGGCGCACGGCAATCGGCCCGTGGTGATCGGAAGTCAGCGCTTCCTGATCGACATAGGCCACACCGTTGGTGTCGATTTCATTGAGTTGCACCGCGATGGCGGCATGCATCGGGTCGTCGGCGATAAACCGCCCGGTGGCACCGGGCTTGACCCGCCACAGTTCGGCTTCGGCCAGGTAACCACGCAGTCGCGTGCCGTCCTCGACCACCCGCGCCAGCGCATCCTTGCTCGACAGCCAGCGGCCCGGCGTCAGGTTCGGCAGCAGGTCACGCACGGTGCCGGCATGGGGTGCGCGTAACTGCAGGCGTTCGCGTTGGGCGGTCAGGCCACGGTATTCCGCCACCGCTTCGGCGAGACGCTGCTCGACGATACCCGCGTCGGCAGCGGTTTCACTGCGGCCGGCCTGACGGCGCATCAGCAATTGCTGGATGCGGATTTCCCGGCGAACGATGGCCTGCCGCGAATCGAGATCGGGTGATTCCAGCTCGATCAGCACGTCGCCCTGAGCCACGGTCTGACCATCCTCGACCTTCACGGCTTTGACCCGCGCCGCCGTCGGTGCGTGCAAGGCACTGGCGCGACCGCCCTCGAGCATCGTCGGCAATTCCACCGAACTGCGCCACGGCACGATCAGCACCAGCAACAAGCCGAGTACCGCCAGGCTGCTGAGCAACACCCGAGGGCCGTGAGCCTGTTCGCGGCGGCTCCACCACTGGCGCCACTCACTCATGATCGGCAGGAAGATAAACCACACCAGTTCCACCAGCATCAGGAAGATCCCCAATACCTTGAAGAACAGGTGATAGACCGCCAGCGCGATCCCGAAAAACAACGCCGCACGCCATAACCACGAGCCATACCCCCAGATCAGCAAACGCCGCTGCATCGTCGGCGACCAAGGCTCCGGCGCCGGCGCGCCATAGCCGAACAAGAACTCACGCAGGCGCCAGCGGCAAAAGGCAAAGGCCCGGCCCTGAAGGTTGTCGACCTCCCACAAATCGCTGAGCAGAAAGTAGCCATCAAATCGCATGAACGGGTTGAGATTGACCACCAGCGTGGTGATCCAGGTCGCGCTGGCGAGCATGAACGCCGCCGTGCGACCGGGCCCGTCCGGCAGGAACGACCAGACCAGCAGCGCGATGCTCGCCAGCAGTAATTCCGCCAGCACCCCACCGGCACCGATCAGCAGTCGCGCGCTTCGATCATTGACCCGCCAGGCATCGCTGACATCGGTGTAGAACATCGGCAGCAAGACCATGAACGCCACGCCCATGCTTTGCACCCGACACCCGGCGCGCTTGGCCATGAACGCATGACCGAACTCGTGACAGAACTTGGCGAAGAACAGCGAGATGCCGAACGCGATCGCGCCGCCGAGGCTGAACAGGTGCGGAAAGGTGCCGACGAACCGCTGCCAGTCCCGCGACACCAGAAACACCCCGAACGCCAGCGTCGCCGGCAGACCGTAGCGCAAAACCTTCGGACCGAAGCGCTCCAGCCACGGCCAGGCACGGTTGAGAAAAGCGTCCGGGCGCCACAGTGGAATGCGGAAGAACAGGTATTGATGCAGCAGGATTTTCCACAGGCTCTGGCGTTGTACGAGGGCCTTGAGCCGATAACTGGCGCGCTGTTGCTCGTCGAGGGCACTGATCAGATCGTGACCGCGCAGGAACTCCAGCAGTTGCGCCAGCTCGTTGCCGTCCAGAGGCAACCCCGGTTCACGGTTGGCGGCGCGCAGCACTTGTTCGGGATCGCCCAGCGACCAGTGGCGCAACAGGCGCATGGCCGCCGTGCCGAGTTTGAAGTAGCGCCCGCGCACCGGGTCGGCCAGGGTCCAGCGCGGCGAACCGTCCAATGCCGGCGCCGCGGGCGACAATTGCAGGTCGGCACGCAGGCTCGGCAGGGTCATTTAAAGGCCTACGCTCTGGCGCAGCCCGGCGAGCGGACGCCGCAGCAGGTACAGGGCCAGCGGCGCGCGGTCGCCGAAAATTTTGGCGGTGCCGCGCAGGCCGATGCGCGGCGGTGCGTCGGCGAAATTGGCGTCCAGCCGATAGGCCAACTGGCCGCCGGCGGTGGGCTGCGCCTCGTAGGCCGAACGTTCGAGGGTGGCGAGGTGACGTTGCAACGGGTCGCTGTCGAGAAACAGCGCGACTTCGGCGCCCGGCTCCAGCGAGATCGCGTCGCCCACGGCCAGTTCGATACGCAGTTCGGCCTGGCTCGGGTCGGCGATTTCCATCAGCCGTTCGCCGGTCTGCACCGGTTTGCCGGTCCAGCGCTCGGCATCGGCGAACACCGCAATGCCGTCGCGCTCGGCACGCACTTCGCTGCGGTTGAGCAGTTCGCGGGCGTAGTCGCGTTCGGCGCGTTTCTGTTCGGCGCGGGCGGCCAGCAGGTCGACCCGGGAGCTGGATTCGGCATCAACGAACGAGCGCTGGGAATTGGCTTTGAGCTCCGCTTCGGCGACCCCGAGCGCACGCTCGGCGACATCGGCCTGAGCCTTCAGCGTCGTGCTTTCAAAACGCAGCAACAGGTCATCGGCTTTCACGCTCTGGTTGGGTTTGACCAGAAACTCGGCGATCACCCCGTCCAGCGGTGCGGCGACAACGCGCCCGCCCTGAGGCACCACTTCGGCGGGCGCCAGCACCGACTGGCGCACCGGGATCAACAGCCCGAGCAACAACAAGGCGACCAGCGCCACCTGGCGTTTACGGGTCCAGCGCAGCCGCCAAGGTTTTCGCGGTTGCAACGCCAGCCAGGCATGGCTGTAGGTGTCGCCCAGTTGCGACAGCAGCACTTGCTCGGAAGGGTTCCACGGCAGATCACGGGCCAGCCACAAACCGCCGAACACCTGACCCTGACGGTCGATCAGCGGCAACCAGAACACTTGCATGGCCGACAGGCTGCGCCAATCGGCCTGAATCGATTCGCCGACCATTTCCGGCGTGATCACCCGCGCCTGTTTCAGCACATCCTGCTTGAACAACTGCGCCACAGCCTGCTCGACGAACGCCACGAACGGCGCATTCGGCTCCACCGCGCTGACCCCGGTCACCGCCTGCACCTTGCCGGCGATCAACAGCGCCGCATGGCGAAAACCGAACAGCGACTGGCCGTCATTGACCAGGCTGTAGGCCAGTTGCGAAATGTCTTGGGCCGCGCGGGTCTGCCGTTCGAGATCGAGAAACCGCGCGAACACTTGCTCGGCGGCGCCGCTCACCGGGGCGTTCACTTAAGCTCCGGAAAACGCGCGGTGCCGCTCATACCGGCGAGCAAGCCTTTGGCTTCGGGGAGTGTTGCGACCAGCAACAGGGTCTGACTGCCCTCATCGATCCGCGCACCGAGGCGTTTGACCGTGGCGTCGATGGCCTGACCGGTTTCATCGGGCACGAAGCTGAACGACTGACCGGGCTTGAGCCTGGCCATCCAGCGCGACGGCACCAGCAGATGGATTTCCAGCGTGCGGTTGTCGACCACATCGAGCAGCGGTGCACCGGCCGGCACGCTTTCGTAGCGTTGCACCTTGCGCTCGACCACTTGCCCGTCGAATGGCGCAACCACGCTGCAGCGTTTGACCTGGACTTGATAAACCTGAGATTGCGCCTGGGTCTCGCTGACCTTGGCTTCGGCCCGGGCCACTTCGAAACGCCCGACGGAATTGAGCGCCGCCAGTTGCCGGTTGTGCGCCAGCTCTTCACCGGCGCCACGGCTGGCGGCTTGCGCGGCGTTCAACTGGGCCTGATAAGCCGAACAGTCGAACCGCGCCAGGGTATCGCCCTTCTTGAACGACTCGCCCTCGCTGAACGGCAACTCGATAATCCGCCCCGACAACTCACTGGCCAGCGTCGCCTGATCCCGCGCCCGCAACACCCCGCGCGCTTCACTGCTGGCCGACGCATTCGCCGCCCCGCCGTTATCCAGCAGCGGATCGTCTGGCGCGGGCGTTTGAGCCTGAACTGCACACGTTACAAAGGTCAATCCGACAACCCAACCACGAAAACGCCGCATAACCGTTACTCCCTGACGGATGCTCGGAGTCTACGACAGCGGGGATTAGCGTCAAGCGAAAGGCCATCATTCGGGTGGGAGAATCAACGCTGCGCCATCTCCCCCACCGGATACACCGACTCCCATCCCCCACCCAACGCCCGGTACAACCCGACCATCGCCAGTGAAACGCCGGTGGAGCTTTCCACCCATTGTTCCTGGGTGGCGAGCAGTGCGCCTTGCACGGTGAGGACGTTGACGAAGTCGACCACGCCTTCGACGTATTGCTGTTGTGCGGTGCGCAGGGCGATCTGGTTCTGGCGCACGGCTTCGGCGAGGCTGTCGCGGCGGCGCTGGCTGGCGTTGTAGGCGGTCAACTGGTCGTCGATTTCGTGCCAGGCGCGCAGGACGGTCTGTTGATAACCGATCGCCGCTTCCTGCTGTTGGGCTTCGCGCAGTTGCAGCACGCCGCGCAGGCGGCCGCCGTCGAACAGCGGCAGGCTGAATTGCGGGCCGATGCCGAAGGCCCGTGAGCCCCAGGAGCCGAAATCACTGAGCTGCATGGCTTGCGAGCCGAGATTGCCGGACAGGGTGATGCGCGGATAGAAATCGCCCTTGGCCACGCCAATGTTGGCGGTGGCGGCATGCAATCGGGCTTCGGCCTGGCGGATGTCCGGGCGGCGTTCGGCCAGTTGCGACGGCAGGCCGATGGCGATGGTCAGCGGCGACTGCGGCACCGGCGCATCTGTGGATAACTCTTTCGCCAGCGCCTGCGGCGGTTCGCCCATCAACAGGCTGATGGCGTTGATCAGTTGCGCCTGACGTTGTTCCAGTGCCGGCAGTCGCGATTCGATGGCCGCCACTTGCGCGGCCGCTTCGGCGACGTCGAGATCGGTGGCCACGCCGTCGTTGAGGCGCAGTTGCGAGAGCTTCAGGCTGTGCCGTGCGACATCGAGGTTCTGCTCGGTGACGGCGCGGGTGTTCTGCACGCCGCGCAGTTGAATGTAGTTCTGCGCGGTGTCCGCGAGTACCGCCAACAGCACGCCGCGACGGTCGTTTTCCGCGACTTCGAGATTGGCGTCGGCGGCTTCGGTCTCCCTGCGTACGCGCCCCCAGAAGTCCAGCTCCCAGGAGGCGGAGAAACCGGCATCCCACAGGTTGAAGGCAGAATCGCCGTTGTGCCCGGACGGGTCGTTCAGGCCCTCGCCGCTGTTGCGTTTGCGTGCGTAGCTACCGGTGGCGGCAGTCGTAGGATAGCGGTCGGCGCTGATCACCTGACGGGCAGCGCGGCTTTGTTGCAGACGGCTGCTGGCCAGTTGCAGATCGAGGTTGCTGCGCAGGGCGCGCTGGGTCAGGGCCGAGAGTTGCGCGTCGTGAAAGACTTCCCACCAGCGCTCGTTCAAAGGTTCGCTGACAGCCTGGCTGACGGCAGTTTTTGACGGTTTTGCCCACTCGGCAATCTGCGTGGCTTCGGGTTTCTGGAAGTCCGGGCCGACGGTGCACGCCGCCAGCGCCGACAGACTCAGGACCACTGTCAGGGAATGAAAGCGCTTCATCGCTGTGTCACCTCACGCACCGACGTCGCCGAGCTTTCGGTGTCGATGCTCGCCTCCACCGACATCCCCACCCGCAAGCGTTCGGCCAGCGGCTGGCCCGGATCCAGCAGGACCTTCACCGGAATCCGCTGCACGACTTTGGTGAAGTTGCCGGTGGCGTTGTCCGGTTTGACCGCCGCGAAAGTCACGCCGGTCGCCGGGGCAATACTCTCGACGCGGCCGGTGAGGGCTTCGCCGCCGAGGCTGTCGACCCGCACGATAACGTCCTGCCCCGGCTGCACGTCGGTGAGCTGGGTTTCCTGGAAGTTGGCGACCACATAGGCCTGCTTCAACGGCACCACCGCCAGCAGTTTGCTGCCCGGCGTCACATAGGCGCCAACCCGCACGGCGCGCTCGCCGATCATGCCGTCCTGGGGCGCGGTGATGCGCGTGTAGGACAGCTCGAAACTGGCGATTTCCAGCGCGGCCTGAGCGTGTTTCAAACTGCCTTCGGCGGCATCGCGCTGCGCCGTCAGAATCTCGACCTGTTTACGTTCCGCCGCCAGTTTCGCGGTGGCCGTGTCCAGCCGCGCAGAGGCCTGATCGATCCGGGTGCGCGCCTGTTGCGCGTTCTGCACGGTGCCGGCACCGACGCCGGCCAAGTGGTTATAGCGGTTCAATTCCTGCTGGGCGAAGGCCATTTCAGCCTTGGCCGAAACCACCGACGCCTGCGCCTGAGCGATCACCGAGGTCTGGCGCTCCAGCGTGGCCCTGGCGTTCTGCAATTGAGCGCGGGCGACCAGGGTTTGCGCATCGGCGGCCTCGGCGGCGGCGCGCAGGTCGCGGTCATCGATCAGCGCCAGCAACTGCCCGGCCTTGACCTGCTGGTTGTCTTCCACCAGCACCTCTTTGATGAACCCCGCCACACGCGGCACCACCAGAGTGAAGTCGGCAGAAACGAACGCATCGTTGGTGTTCTGCTGAGTACGCTTGCCGAACAGGCCGGGCATCGCCAGATACACCAGCACACCGACCGCCAACGCAGCGGCCACAGCCACCGCGAGTTTTTGCTTTGCTTGAGTCGTCATAAGAACCTTCTATTTCAGTCAGGTCGGCGCGCGCGGCGGGAAGATCCGCGTCGGCAGCCAGAAAATCAGCAGGATCAGCGCCACCGCGACGCCGGCCATGCACAGATAAAGATCCGAAGAAGTCAGCACCACCGCCTGTTCGTGCAGGCGATGGGCGAGGCCGGGGTCATTGCTCGCGACCAACGGCGAGTTGCCGAGACGATCGACCAGCATCGTCGAGTGAAAATGCAGGCGCGAAGTGGTCAGCGCTTCGATCACGCCAGTGGCGACCACCGCCGCCAGGCCTTTCACGGTGTTGAACCAGGCCGAGGCAAACGGCCCGTCCTGCGGCTGGATGCTGCCGGTCGACAGCATCAGCAACGGCAGCACCGCCATCGGCTGGCCGAAAATCTGCAGCCATTGCAGGACATAGAAATCGTCGCGAATCCATTCCGAGGTCAGCTGCGAGCCGCCCAGGCACGACAGCGTCAGCATGCTCAAACCGATGCCGAGCACCCAGCGGCAATCGACCCAACGCAGGTTGCACAACGCCGCCACCAGCGGCAGCGCGATCAACTGAGGTAACGCCGCGATCAGCATGATCGGCGCGGTCTGTACCGGCCGGTAACCCTGCACCTGAGCCAGATAACTCGATGGAATCAGCACCACCGCCAGCAGCACCACCAGCACGCCGGCCAACGTCATCAGCGCGAACGACAGGTTACGAATGCCGAGCATCTGCAACTTGAAGAATGGAATCGGCTGCGACCATTCATTGATCAGAAACGCCACCAGCAACAGCGAACCGGCGCCGAGCAAAGCGCAGATCAGGTTCGACTCGAACCAGTCCAGGCGATTGCCCTGCAGCAGGCCGATCACCAGCATGCAGATCGCCGGAAAGCCCAGCAGCAGGCCTTTCCAGTTGAATGACTTGAGGCGTTCCAGACGCAGCGGATCCTGCGGCAAGCCGTACGCAACAGCGGCCATGGCGATCAGGCACGGCACGATGATTTGCCAGAACGTCCACTGCCAGCCGACGTACTCAGTCCACAGCCCGGCCAGCGGCGTACCGAGACCAGGGCCGAAGGTAGCGGTCAGGGCATAACCGGCGAGGCCATACAGTTTGATATTGGCCGGTAGGAAACGCAGGGCAACGGTCATCAGCATCGGCGGCAGCGCACCGCCGGCCAAGCCTTGCAGGATGCGCATCAGCAGCAGGCTTTCGTAGTTCGGGGCGAACGGGCAAAGCACCCCGAGCAGGGTGAACACGCCGATGGCGCACAGGGTGAAGCGACGAAGGGAAAAGGTCACCGAGCACCACGGCGCGAACGCCATGGCCGCCACCGAGGTCGCGGTGTAACTGGCGACCAGCCAGGTGCCTTCGTCGTAACCGATGCTCAGGGCGCCGCGAATGTCGGCCAGGGCGACCTTGGTCACCATCTCGTTGAGACCCGACACCAGCACCGCCAGCAGCACACCGACCAGACCGATGATGATCCGCGCCCCGAACACCGGTGGCGCGGCTGCCATCGGAGCGGTAGCGGCAATCGGTGCCGTGACCGTCAGGGATGTCATGCAAGCAAACTCCGGAGGGAAAAATACCGGAGCATGTTAGTAGGGCTTAGTGCTGACGAAAATTGACTTATTGGCAGCTTATAAGTGCGCCAGACGCAATCGTCAGGGCTGTGCCGCCAGCCAGGTTTCGTCGCAGCAGGTCTTGAGGGTTTCACGCAGCCAGCGGTGGGCCGGATCCTTGTCGAAACGCGGGTGCCAGGCCTGGGTCAGCATCAGGGTCGGCAACGGGACCGGCAGATTGAACGAGCGCAGCTTCAAGCCCAGCCGCCGCACGCTGAGCAGCGCTTCCTTGGGCACCGGCAAAATCAGGTCGGAGTCCGGCAGGGCGAACATCGCCGCGTGGAAACTCGGCGCAATCACTGCCACCCGTCGCTCCAGCCCCAGGGCATTCAAAGCGGTGTCGATGGGCCCACGGGCGATGCCCCGGCGGGACATGCTGATGTGGGAAAAACCGGCGTAACGTTCGGCCGTGATCTCGCCATCCAGCAGCGGATGATCCTCGCGCACCAAGCCGACGAAGTGGGTGGAAAACAGGTTCTGCACTTTGACTTCCGGCGTCACCGGGCGGGTGTTGCTGACACTCAGGTCGATCCGCCCTTCGCGCAGGGCTTCATCGTCGCCATCACCTTCGGGAACGAAACGCAACTCACAGTGCGGCGCCAGTTGATCGAGGGTGTCGAACAGCTTGCCGCCGTACACACCGACGAAGAAGTCGTTGGCGCGAATGCTGAAGCGCCGGCGCAACGTCCCCAGTTCCACCGCATCGGCCGAGCGAAACAGCAGCGCCGCCTGCTCGACCACATCGCGCACCTGCTCGCGCAGCTCCAGGGCCTTGGGCGTCGGCACCAGGCCGCGACCGGCGCGCACCAGAATCGGATCGCCAATGGCTTCGCGGATCCGCGTCAGCGTGCGGCTCATGGCCGCCGGGCTGAGGTTCATCCGCCGCGCGGCGCCGACCACGCTGCCCTCGTCGAGCAAGGCGTCGAGGGCGACCAACAGGTTCATGTCCGGGAGTTGCATGCTGAGCACTCGTGACCGATCAGGATTGATTCGCACGCAATGCTAGCAGATCAGAAAATCAGCGCTGCATCCCCCAGCGTTTCACCGTCACCCGCTCCAGCGTGTCGAATACCAGGTTCTCCACCAGCAGACCGATGAGGATAACCACCGCCAGACCGGCAAACACCTTGTCGGTGTACAGCTCGTTGCGGTTCTGGAAGATGTACCAGCCCAGGCCGCCCTTGCCGCTGGTGGCGCCGAACACCAGTTCGGCGGCGATCAGGGTACGCCAGGCGAAGGCCCAACCGATTTTCAGCCCGGCGAGGATCGATGGCAGCGCCGCCGGAATCAGGATGAACAGCACGAAGCGCATGCCCTTCAAGCCGTAGTTGCGCCCGGCCATGCGCAGGGTTTCCGAGACGCCGAGAAACCCGGCGTAAGTGTTCAACGCCAGCGCCCACAGCACCGAATGCACCAGCACGAAAATCAGGCTGTTCTGCCCCAGGCCGAACCACAGCAACGCCAGCGGCAACAGCGCAATCGCCGGCAGCGGGTTGAACATCGAAGTCAGGGTGCTGAGCAAGTCCCGACCCACCTGGGTCGAAACCGCCAGCGTGGTCAGAGCGAAGGCCAGGACGATGCCGATCAGGTAACCCTTGATCAGCACCACCAGCGAGATCCACACCTTGCCCAGCAGCTCGCCGCTGAGCAGGCCGTCGTACAGCGCATGACTGGTCTGCAAAAAGCTCGGCAGCAACAGGTCGTTGTTTTGCACCCGGGCGACCACCTCCCAGAGCACGGCGAGCAAAATCAGGATCACGCTTTTGCGCAGCCAGCCCTGTTGCCACAGGCGCTGGCCCAGCGGCAGCTCGCGCTCCACCGGGACGCTGGTCAGCGGTTGCAGATCGTTTTCGAATTCTTGACGTACGGATGATGAATGGCTCATCGGGCAATCCTCCAGGCGGCTCAATAAGCGATGCGGATATCGGTGAAATCCAGTTCGCGCTCGGCTTCCGGCGACTGCCCTTCATCGAACAGCAAACGGTGAATGCGCCGTGCCGACTCTTGAAACGCCACGCCGCCAAGGCTGTGCAAATCGTATTGATGACTGTGCACTTCCGCCCTCACCCGGCCCGGGTGCGGCGATAACAGCAGGATGCGATTGCCGACCACCAGCGCTTCTTCAATCGAGTGGGTGACGAACAGCAAGGTGAACCGCACCTCCTCCCAGAGCAGCAGCAATTCCTCCTGCATCTTGCGGCGGGTCAGGGCATCCAGCGCGGCGAACGGCTCGTCCATCAGCAGGATTTTCGGCTGCATCGCCAGCGCCCGGGCAATCGCCACCCGCGCTTTCATGCCCCCGGACAAGGTGTGCGGATAGGCATCGGCGAACGCCGCCAGACCGACTTTTTCCAGATAATGCAGCGCGCGCTCTTCGGCTTCCTTTTTCTTCAGCGTGCGCGAAGCCAGCAGCGGAAACATCACGTTCTGTTTGACGGTTTTCCACGGTGGCAGTTGATCGAACTCCTGAAACACCACGATCCGGTCCGGCCCCGGCGCATCGACGCGCTGGCCTTGCAGACGGATCTCGCCCTCGCACGGCGCTATGAACCCGGCGACGGCTTTGAGCAAGGTGGATTTACCGCAGCCGGAAGGACCGAGCAGCACGAAGCGATCCTGTTGATCGACTTCGAAACTGACCTGATGGGTGGCCCGCACGACGCGCTGCGGCGTGCGGTATTCGAGGCTGACCTGGTCGACCGCCAGCAGCGCTTGCGCGGTGGCGATCGGGTTGCTGGCCGCGTGGCCTTGCAAAGGGGCGTTCATGTCGATCAGCTCCCCTGCAACGGTTTGGCGTCCTGGAAGAAGTAGTCCTTCCACGATTCGGGTTTGTTCTTGATCGCGCCGACGCGGTAGAGGAATTCGGCGAGCGGGTAGGTGTTTTTCGGCGTGACGCTGAATTCGAACTGCGGGTTGTCGATGATTTTCAGCAACGCGGCGCGGTCGATCTTGGCCTTGGTCACGCGGATGTAGGTGTCCGCCGCCGCGCCTTTATCGTTCTGCGCAAACTGCGCGGCTTCGGTCAGGGCTTCGACGAACGCCTTGTAGGTTTTCGGGTTCTCGTTGCGGAATTTCTCGGTGGCGAACAGCACGGTCGGCGAGTTCGGGCCGAGCACGTCATAGGAGTTGAGCACCACGTGCACGTTCGGATTTTCCAGCGCCTGATCCTGGAACGGCGGGTTGGAGAAATGCCCGGTCAGTTCGGTGCCGCCGGCGATCAACGCAGCGGTGGCGTCCGGGTGCGGAACGGCGATGGTGTACTTGTCGAGGCGATTGAATTCCTTGTCGCCCCACTGCTTCGCCGCCGCGTATTGCAGGAAGCGCGACTGCACGGAAACGCCCACTGCCGGCACCGCAATGCGGTCCTTCTCGGTGAAGTCGGCGATGGTTTTGACCTTGGGATTGTTGCTGACGAGGTAGTACGGGAAGTTGCCCAGCGAGGCCACGGCTTTGACGTTCTGCTTGCCGTGGGTGCGATCCCAGATGGTCAGCAATGGCCCGACACCGGCGCCGGCAATGTCGATGGAGCCGGAGAGCAGCGCATCGTTGACTGCCGCGCCGCCGGACAACTGGGTCCAGTCGACCTTGATGTCGAGCCCTTCCTGCTTGCCGTACTTCTCGATCAGTCCCTGATCGCGCACCACGTTGAGCAACAGATAAACAATGCCGAACTGCTCGGCGATGCGGATTTCACCTTCGGCGTGGGCCACGGTCGGCGCCACCAGGCTGCCGGCGATCAGGCTGAAACCGAGGCCGATGGCCGCCGCCAGCGGTGCGAATGGAAGACGTTTGGACATGATCGGATCTCCGGCGAATCAGAAAGGCGCGTCGCCCTGAATGGTGGTGCGATACAGCTTGCGGCGCAGGTGCGCAGGGCAACCGGCGGCAAGGTGGATCAGCGAGCGGTTGTCCCAGAACACCAGGTCGTGTGGCTGCCATTGATGGCGATAGATGTTCTGCGGCAGCACGCTGTGGGCGTAGAGCTCGTCGAGCAGTTGTTTGCTCTCGTCTTCCGGCAGGCCGACGATGCGGGTGGTGAAGCCTTCGCTGACGAACAAGGCCTTGCGGCCGTTTTCCGGATGGGTGCGGACCACCGGGTGCACAACCTCGGCGACCTGGGCCAATTGCTCCGGGGTCAGGGTCGGGCGCCAGTTGCCTTCGAATTTGGTTTCGCTGTAACGCGCGGTGTAGGAATGCGCAGCCGAGCGGCCTTCAACGGCTTTGCGCAGGGCGTCGGGCAGGCTGTCCCAGGCTTTGTGCATGTCGGCGAACAGGGTGTCGCCGCCTTCGGACGGCAGCTCTTGGGCGTGCAGCATCGAGCCGAGGCTCGGCAGCTCTTTATAGGAAAGGTCCGAGTGCCAGAACTTGCCGGCATCACCGAGGCCGATGTTCTGGCCGTTCTCGACGATGTTGGAAACGATGAGGATTTCCGGGTGATTGGCCAGCAGGAACTGCTTGAGCACGTGGATCTGCAACACGCCGAAGCGGCGGCTGAAGTCGATCTGCTGTTGCGGGGTGATGCGCTGGTCGCGGAACACCACGACGTGGTGATCGAGGTGCGCGCGGTGGATGCGGGCGAAGTCTTCATCATTGACCGGACGGGTCAGGTCGAGGCCGATGATTTCGGCGCCGACGGCACCGCTGAACGGGCGGATCTCGAAGGTTTGCGGCGCGACAGTCGCGGCGCTTGGGGTAGCAGTAGCTGCGGACATCAATCAATCTCCCACGCACGGCGCGCTCAAGGGCGCGCGCGTCGATCAGAAACTCACGCTGGATTGCGTGTTGGTTCGTGTCGTGCGGCGCGCCGATTGGTCGGCAGGTACGCAGGAGGCTGACTTTATAGCTATAAGAAGCGGAATTTAAATACTGTTAACGAATAACGATATGGCGATTGCTTAGGAATGGACTGGATGGTGAGTGACCATTTGTGTCACTTACTGACAGGGATGTGGTGTTCAAACTGACGCCATCGCTGGCAAGCCAGCTCCCACAGGGAGCTCGGTTAGAACACAATTGTGTGCTCATTAAAGAACTCTGTGGGAGCTGCGGTGCGACGATTCGACTTGCCAGCGATGAGGCCCGAAAGGCCAATAAAGATCTAGCGTTCGTGCAACGCCTCGGCGCGCGCCCGGATGATCGGTTTGAGCAGATAGCTCAGCACGGTCTTCTTGCCGGTGATGATGTCCACCGACGCGACCATCCCCGGGATGATCAGCAACGGCTTCTCGTCAGTGCCGAGATGGCTGCGCTCGGTGCGCAGCTTGATGACGTAATAGGTGGTTTTCTTGTCTTCGTCGGTGATGGTGTCGGCGCCGATCTGTTCCAGCTTGGCCTTGAGCCCACCGTAGATGGTGTAGTCATACGCGGTGAATTTCACCGTGGCTTCCTGACCCGGATGCAGGAACGCGATGTCCTGCGGGCGGATCTTCGCTTCGACCAGCAGCGTGTCGTCCAGCGGCACGATTTCCAGCAGGTCACTGCCCGGCTGGATCACGCCGCCGATGGTGTTGACCAGCATCTTGTTGACGATGCCCCGCACCGGCGAGGTGACGAGCGTCCGGCTGACCCGGTCTTCCAGCGCCTTGCCGGTGGCCTGGGCCTTGTTCAGGTCGGTGCGCGCCTCGTTGAGCTGGGTCAGGGCTTCGCTGCGGAATTTGCCGCGGGTCTCGTCAATCTTGCGCTGCACTTCCTTGATCGCCGATTCGGCGCGCGGGATTGCCAGCGTAGTGGCGTCGAGCTGACCACGGGTTTCCACTTCGGCACGCTTGAGTCGCAGCACTTCCACCGGCGACACCGCACCCTGGGCCACCAGCGGCTCGGACATGTTGATTTCCTGGCGTTGCAGACCGAGTTGCTGGCGGTACTGCGCCTGCTTCGAGGTGAACTCACGCAGCTCTTGCTGACGCTGGATCAACTGTTCCTGCAAACCACCGACTTCATCGTGCAGTTGCTGACGACGGCTGATGTACAACGATTCTTCACTTTTCGCCTGACCCGGCACGGCTTTGAGCACGTCCTCGGGGAAATTCAGCGGCCGGTCATCGACCTCGGCACTCAGGCGCTCGACCCGCAGCAGCATCGACAGGCGATCAGCCTCGGTTTCACCGACGTTGGAGGCGAATCGCGTGTCATCCAGCCGTACCAGCGGTGCGCCGGCCTCGACGATCTGGCCTTCCTTGACGAACAGCTCGGAGACGATCCCGCCCTCGAGGTTCTGGATTTTCTGGATCTTCGACGAGGGAATCGCCTTGCCGTCGCCCTTGGTCACTTCGTCGATGACGGCGAAGTTGGCCCACAGCATCAGGAACACGAAGAAGCCGATGATTGCCCAGATCGTCAGGCGCACCACGCGCGGCGCGTCCTCGATCAAGGCCTTGTTGACCTCTGGCAGCGGCTGGCCCTGCAGCGATGCCGAGCCCTTGAAGTAGCGGCGGATCGAATCCTTGAAACCCGACTTAAGCAACACTGATCTGCCCCTTCTTCAACGCTTCCATGACGGCCGCTTTCGGGCCGTCGGCGAGGATCTGTCCACGGTCGACCACCAGTAGGCGATCGACCAGCGACAGCAGCGATGCCCGGTGCGTCACCAGCACCACGGTCTTGTTTTCCACCACCGCCGCGAGGCGTTGCTTGAGGCGTTCTTCGCCGGTGTTGTCCATGGCGCTGGTCGGTTCGTCGAGCAAGAGAATCGGCGGATTGAGCAACAGCGCCCGGGCCAGGGCGACGTTCTGGCGCTGACCGCCGGACAGGTTCTGCCCGCGCTCGCCGACTTGCAGTTCATAACCCTGCGGGTGCAGTCGGGCGAATTCGTGGACGCCGGCCAGTTCAGCGGCCTGCAGGACAAGTTCGTCTTCGACGTAACGAGCGCCGGAAATCAGGTTGTCGCGCAGGGTGCCGGCCAGCAGCTGGATGTCCTGCGGCACGTAGCCGATGTTGTAGCGCAGCTCGCTGACGTCGATCTGTCGAATGTCGACGCCATCCACCAGCAACGCACCATCGTCCGGCTGATAGAGGCCGACCAGCAGTTTCGCCAGTGAGCTTTTGCCGGAACCGCTGCGGCCGATGATGCCGATCTTCTCGCCGGGACGGATCACCAGGTTGATGTTCTTCAGCGCCGGGTTCTGTTGCTCCGGGTAAGTGAAGCTGAGCTGGCGGCATTCGATCGCGCCTTGCAGCACCTTGCGGCTCAGTGGGCGTTCTTCGAAATTGCGCTCCTGCGGCAACTCCATCATCTGGTCGACCGAGGTCATGGTCACCCGCGCCTGCTGGTAGCGGGTCAGCAGACCGGACAACGACGCCAGCGGGCTGAGGGCGCGGCCACTGAGCATGTAGCAGGCGATCAGGCCGCCCATGCTCAGGTTGCCGGCGATGATCTGGTACACGCCGAAGACGATCATGATCACCCCGGCCAATTGCTGGATCAGCAGGGTGATGTTCATCGCCAGACCGGAGAGCATTTTCACCCGCAGCTCGAGGCGGCTGAGGGTGCCGATGGTTTGCTCCCACTGATATTGGCGTTCGCTTTCGGCGTTGTTGACCTTCACCGCGTCGAGGCCGGCTAGGGTTTCGATCAGGCTCGACTGACGCTCGGCGCCGAGGGCCATGGTGCGTTCCATGGTTGCCACCAGCGGCTTCTGCAATGCGTAGCCGATCAGCAGCGCAATCGGAAAGGCCAGCACCGGAATCCACACCAGATGCCCGCCGAGAATCGCGATGACGATGAAGATCAGGAGGGTGAACGGCAGGTCGATCAGGCTGGTCAGGGTCAGCGAGGCGAGGAAGTCACGCAGGCTCTGGAACTCATGGATGTTCTGGGCAAAGCTGCCGACCCGCGCGGGGCGGTATTTCATGGCCATGCCGACGATGCGCTCGAACAGCGTGGCAGAGATGATCAGGTCGGTTTTCTTGCCGGCCAGATCCAGGCACAGGCTGCGCAGGCTCTTGAGGATCAGGTCGAACAGATAGGCGCCGGTGATACCCAGCGCGAGGACCCACAGGGTCGCTTCGGCCTGGTTCGGCACCACGCGGTCGTAGACGTTCATCACGAACAGCGGCGCGGCCATGGCGATGATGTTGATCAGAAAACTGGCGGCGATGGCGTCGGCATACAGCCAGCGCGAACGCTTGAGGGTGTCGCGAAACCAAGAGCGCGCACGCGGGATCAGCGTGCCGTGGTTGACGTCGAATTTGTGCTGGGGCTGGGCGAAGAACACTTTGCCGGTGTAGTCGTCGGCCAGCAGCTCGCGGCTGACCAGGGATTCACCGCCGTCGCTTTCGCTGAGCAGCACCCGCGCGTCGTTCTCACCCTGCCAGCCGAGCAGGACGGCACTGCGGCCATCCTTGAGCAGCAACAGCGCCGGCATGGCAATCGCCGGAATCTCTTCCAGCTTGCGCTGCAGCACCCGTCCTTGCAGCCCGGCGCGCGCCGCCGCACGGGGCAGCAGCTCGACACTCAGGCGTTGTTTGGGCAGCGGCAGGCCGGTGGTCAGCATCGCCGCGCTGGCGGGTTTCTGGTGGAGCATGCAAAGAGCGAGCAGACCGTCCAGTAACGGATCGTCATGCAACGCGCGTGGATCATGACTGAGATGAACTCGACTGACTTCTGATTCCACGCTCGACACTCTTTAGCAGTTGAAAAGGGACAACTCAATTCATCCCAGGCAGCTGAACCTTGGGCTTAACGTCGTTCTGCACAACGGATGCCAAGGGTGCGACCACTCCCTGGCTCTTGAGCAATTCGCCCATGGTCGCCTTGATTCGATACTGAGTAAATAACTGAATGTTTTTGATTTCAGCCAGACGCCGCGAAGCGGTGAACAGCTCGTTTTCACTGTCGAGCAAATCCAGCAGGGTACGTTCGCCGAGGCTGAACTGACGCTGATATGCGGTGCGCACCGAGGTGCTGTGATCAACGTACTGCTGAGCGATCGGCACCTGAGCGTTGGCGTTGTTCAGGGCGTTCCAGGCCAGGCCCAGTTCTTCATTCAATTGGCGCAAGGCGTTGTTGCGGATATCCAGCGCCTGGTTCGACAGGTACGACTTGGATTCCAGATCCGCCTTGTTGCTGCCGCCCGAATACAGGTTGAAGCGCATGCGCAGCATGGCCTGCCATTCGTTGTTGTGACCGTTCTGGCCGTCGAGGTCGTTGTCGGCGGTGCGGCCCAGCTCGGCGTCGAAACGCGGGTAGAAGGTCGACTTGGCAGTCTCGTATTGCTTCTCGGCCGCGGCGATATCGGACTCGGCCGAACGCAGGATCGGGCTGTTTTCCAGCATCTGCTGGCGCGCTTCATTCAGGTTGGCCGGCATCATCGCCATGAACGGCGCCGGACGCTCCAGCTGATCGGGCATCTGGCCGACGGCGCTGAGGAAATTGGTTTCCGAGTCGGCGAGGTTGGTCTGCTCGGTGATCAGGTTGTTGCGGGCCTGGGCCATCCGCGCTTCGGCCTGATCGAGGTCGGCACCGCTGCCGACGCCGCGCTGGGTGCGCAGCTGGATCTGGTCGTAGATGCGCTGGTGGCTCTTGAGGTTTTCCTCGGCCAGACGCACAAACTCACGACGGGTCAGCACGTCCAGGTAAACCTGGGCCACGGTCAGCGCAGTGCGCTCGGAAGTGCCGAGCAAGGAATACGCGCGGGAGTTGACGGTGGCTTGTTGACGCCCGACTTCGCTGGACGTCGCAAAACCGTCAAAAACCATTTGCGACAGACGCAAACTTGACTCGCTGCGGTTCAGGGTTTCCCAGTGATTGCCACCACCGGCGGCACGGGTGGTCACGCTGTCGGTGCCTTCACGGCCATAACCGCCCAGCAGATCGACCTTGGGCAGGTATCCACCTTTTGCAGCCTTTAATTGATAATCCGCGGCCAGTCGGCTGTTGACCCCTGCCTGGATTTCCGGATGGACATCCAGCGCCTGCTGCATGGCTTCTGGTAAGGATTGTGCTTGTACGAAAGACGCGGCGAGAGCGAAGGGTAGAGCCTTGAACAGGTGCGAACGCATGGTAAAGATTTCCCAGAACTTCTTGTCTTGAATCACAGCAAAATGACGAGCTGCGTCGGAAGATGGCAACCGGAATGACCGTATGTCGGAAAGTTTAAAACCGGAACTGGATCACACGCTGAAGGGCAGGTCGCCGCATAAATATCAATGTGACATTACTGGGGCGATTGTTTAGGATGGCACCCAGAAGGTCAATAGTTTGGCATAAAGTTAATAGCGAAAGAATCTAGCCAAAATATTGACGAACAACAGCGTCAACTTTGTTTCATCTTTTTTTAAAAGTACGTCCAGACTGAATCGGCGCAGACAGCCATCAGGTCTATGGAAGTCAACTGAACGTGACACCCGGAGAGTCTTCAATGAGCAGTGTTGTTGCCATCGTCAAAAGCATTGTTGGTCAGGTTTTCGTGGTGTCCCCAGAGGGCGTCCGTCGCGTACTCGTTGAAGGCGACCGGCTGTTTACCGGCGATCAGGTCGACACCGGCGTTTCCGGCGCCGTGTCCCTGGAACTGGCCGATGGCCGCACGATCGATCTGGGCCGCGACACTCAGTGGAGCGCCGATGCCCCGGATTCCAGCACCGACCTGGCCGAAGCCACCGCGCAAGCCGCGCCGTCGGTAGAAGAGCTGCAACAAGCCATCGCCGCCGGTGTCGACCCGACTACCGCCCTTGAATCCACCGCCGCCGGCCCTAGCGCCGCAGGAACTGGCGGTGCCGCCGGTGGCGGTCACAGCTTCGTGATGCTCGATGCGACCGCTGGCCGTGTCGACCCGACCATTGGTTTCCCGACCGCAGGCATCAACGCTGCCGGCCAGGCCGCCCAGAACATCACTGGCGGCCAGACCACCGACACCAACGCCAATGCCCTGCGCGAATCGACCCTGAGCCTCAGCGCCACGCCGAGCATTACCGAAGCCGGCGGCGTTCTGGTGTACACCGCGACCCTGACCCAGGCGCCGCTGACCGACCTGACCATCACCCTGTCTAACGGCGCGGTGATCGTGATTCCGGCCGGTTCCACCACCGGCACCGTCAACGTGCCGCTGGCACCGAACGACACTGTTTATAACGACCCGACCCAGATCGACGTGACCGTCACCGGCACCACCGGCGGCAACGGCATCACCGTGACCCCGCCGACCACCCCGGCCACGACCCAGGTCACCGACACCATCGACACCACCACCGTCACCCTGACGGCGGGCCCGAGCGTGACCGAAGGCGGTCAGATCACCTACACCGCGACCCTGACCAACCCGGCGCAGACGCCGGTGACCGTGACCCTGTCCAACGGCTCGACCATCACTATCGGCGCCGGCCAGACCACCGGCACCGTCAACGTGCCGACCGCACCGAATGACGTCTATAACAACGGCAGCACCGTCACCACCACCATCACCGGTGCCACGGGCGGCAACTTCGAAAACCTGGTGCCGAACCCGACACCGGCCGTTACCACGATCGTCGATTCGCGAGACACCACCGGCCTGACCCTGACCGCTACTGGCACCGTGGTCGAAGGTGGCCAGATCACCTACACCGCGACCCTGACCAACCCGGCGCAGACGCCGGTGACCGTCACCCTGTCGAACGGCTCGACCATCACCATCGGCGCCGGCCAGACCACCGGCAGCGTCAACGTGCCGACCGCGCCGAATGACGTTTACAACAACGGCGGCACCGTCAGCACCACGATTACCGGTGCCACCGGCGGCAATTTCGAGAATCTGGTGCCAAACACGACGCCAGCGACCACCACCGTCACCGATTCCATCGACACCACCAACCTGTCGCTGAGCGCCACCGGTTCCGTGGCCGAAGGCGGTTCGATCGTCTACACCGCGACCCTGACCAATCCTGCCGGGACCCCGGTGACCGTGACGTTGAGCAACGGCTCCGTCATCACCATCGAGGCTGGCAAAACTACCGGCACCGTGACCGTTCCGGCGCCAGCCGATGACGTCTATAAAGACGCCGGCAAAGTCGAAGTCACTATCAAGGACGCAACCGGCGGCAACTTCGAGAACCTGGTGCCAAGCACCGTTCAGGCCGTTACCGAAGTCACCGACACTATCGACACCACCACGGTAAAACTCACAGCGACCGAATCAGCGGCTGAAGGTGGCACTGTCACTTATACCGCTACTGTCGGCGCACCAGTGACCGGTTCGCCGGTCACTGTGACGCTGGCCAATGGTCAGTCGATCACCATCGAAGTGGGCAAAACCACCGGTACCGTGACCACCACTGCGCCGAACGATGCGTTGACCGGCAATGCACCGCTGACCAACTCGATCACCGGCGTTTCCGGCGGTAACTACGAAAATCTGGTGGCCGACAAAACCCCGGTTTCGACCACGGTGACAGACGTGGCCGACACCACCAATCTGACCCTTAGCGCCACCGGCACTGTCGCCGAGGGTGGTTCGATTGTTTACACCGCGACCCTGACCAATCCGGCCGGTACCCCGGTGACCGTGACGTTGAGCAACGGCTCCGTCATTACCATCGAAGCTGGCAAAACCACCGGCACCGTGACCGTTCCGGCGCCAGCCGATGACGTCTATAAAGACGCCGGCAAAGTCGAAGTGACCATCAAGGACGCCACCGGCGGCAATTTCGAGAACCTGGTGCCGAGCACCGTTCCGGCCGTCACCGACGTGACCGACACCGTCGACACGACCACCGTCAAACTGACCGCGACCGAGTCGGCGGCTGAAGGCGGCACCGTTACTTACACCGCCACCGTCGGCGCACCGGTGACTGGCTCGCCTGTCACCGTGACCCTGGCTAACGGTCAGTCGATCACCATCGAAGTCGGCAAAACTACCGGCACCGTCACCACCACCGCACCGAACGACGCATTGGCCGGCAACGCACCACTGACCAACGCGATCACCGGCGTGAGCGGCGGCAACTACGAGAATCTGGTCGCCGACAAGACGCCGGTCAGCACCACCGTGACCGACACTGTCGACACCACCAACCTGACCCTGAGCGCCACCGACTCCGTGACCGAGGGCGGCTCGATCATCTACACCGCGACGCTGACCAATCCAGCCGGCACTCCGGTGACCGTGACGTTGAGCAACGGCTCCGTCATCACCATCGAAGCCGGCAAAACCACCGGTACCGTGACCGTTCCGGCCCCTGCCGATGACGTCTACAAGGATGCCGGCAAAGTCGAAGCGACCATTACCGGCGCAACCGGCGGCAACTTCGAAAACCTGGTGCCAAGCACTGTGCCGGCCGTGACCCAGGTCACCGACACCATCGACACTTCAACCGTCAAACTGACCGCGACCGAATCGGCCGCTGAAGGCGGTACCGTCACTTATACCGCGACGGTTGGCGCCCCGGTAACCGGCTCGCCGGTGACCGTGACCCTGGCCAACGGTCAGTCGATCACTATCGAAGTCGGCAAAACCACCGGCACCGTGACTACCACGGCGCCGAACGACGTACTGGCCGGCCATGCACCGCTGACCAACTCGATCACCGGTGTGAGCGGCGGCAACTACGAAAACCTCGTGGCCGACAAAACGCCGGTCAGCACCACCATCACCGATACCGTCGACACCACCACCGTATCGCTGACCGCCACCGGCAACGTCAACGAGGGCGGGCAGATCATCTACACCGCCACCCTGACCAACCCGGCCGGCACCCCGGTGACCGTGACGTTGAGCAACGGCTCCGTCATCACCATCGAAGCCGGCAAAACCACTGGCACCGTGACCGTTCCGGCTCCTGCCGATGACGTCTACAAAGATGCCGGCAAAGTCGAAGTGACCATCAAGGACACTTCCGGCGGCAATTTCGAAAACCTGGTGGCCAACCCGACGCCAGCGGTGACCAACGTCGCCGACACCATCAACACCACGCACCTGACCCTCAGCGCCGAAAGCTATGTGCTCGAAGGCACGTCGATCACTTACACCGCGACCTTGACCAACGCCGCGCAGACGCCGGTGACCGTCAACCTGAGCAACGGCCAGACCATCGTTATCGAGGCCGGCAAGACCAGCGGTTCGGTGACCATCCCGGCGCCGAGCGATGACGTCTACAAGGATGTCAGCAAGCTCACCGTGACCATGACCGATGCCAGCGGCGGCAACTTCGAGAAGCTCGACGTCAGCAAGACGCCGGTCAGCACCACGGTCAACGACACCATCGACAAGACCACGCTGACCCTGAGCGCCAGCGACACCGTCAGCGAAGGTGGCCAGATCACCTACACCGCGACCCTGAGCAACCCGGCCGGCACCGCCATGACCGTGACCCTGGCCAACGGCGCGGTGATCAACATTGCCGCCGGTGCCACCAGCGGTTCGGTGAATTTCCCTGCGCCGGCCAACACGCCTTACATCGATGGCGGCAAGGTACAGACCGCGATTGCCAGCCACAGCGGCGGCAACTTCGAACAGGTCGATGCCAACCGTTCGGCGGTGGTGACCAAGGTCACCGACACCGTCGACACCACCAACATCAGCCTGAGCGCCACCGGTTCGGTCGCCGAGGGTGGTTCGATTGTTTACACCGCGACCCTGACCAACCCGGCCGGCACGGCCATGACCGTGACCCTGAGCAACGGCGCGGTGATCAACATCGCCAAAGGCGCGAGCACCGGCACCATCACCGTCGCCGCACCGGGCGACGACGTGTACAAGGACGCCGGCAAAGTCGACGCCAGCATCACCAAGACCACGGGCGGCAACTTTGAAAACCTGGTGGTCGACAAGACCCCGGCGGTGACCGACGTCACCGACACCATCGACAACAGCACCGTTTCCCTGAGCGCTACGGCCAGCACCGTTGAAGGCGGCGTGGTGATTTACACCGCCTCCGTCACCGCACCGGTGACCGGCTCGCCAGTGGTCGTGACGCTGTCCAACGGCCAGACCATCACCATCCCGGTCGGCGCCAGCAGCGCCAGCGTCAACTACACCGCACCGAACGATGCACTGGCCGGCGGCAACACGCTGAGCGTGAAGATCGACGGCACCAGCGGCGGCAATTACGAAAACCTGGTCGCCGACAAGACTCCGGCCGTGACGTCAGTCACCGACACCGTCGACACCACCAACCTGACCTTGAGCGCTACAGGTTCCGTGGCCGAAGGCGGTTCGATCGTTTACACCGCCACGCTGACCAATCCGGCTGGCACGCCAGTGACCGTGACCCTGAGCAACGGTTCGGTGATCACCATCGAAGCGGGTAAAACCACCGGCACCGTGACCGTTCCGGCGCCTGCCGATGACGTTTACAAAGACGCCGGCAAAGTCGAAGTGACCATCAAGGATGCGTCCGGCGGCAACTTCGAGAATCTGGTTCCGAGCACCGTTCCGGCCGTCACTGAAGTGACTGACACCATCGATACGTCGACCGTGAAGCTGAGCGCCGATACGTCGGTGGCCGAGGGCGGCACCGTCACCTACACCGCCACTGTTGGCGCTCCGGTGACCGGCTCGCCGGTCACCGTGACCCTGGCCAACGGTCAGACCATCACCATCGAAGTCGGCAAGACCACCGGCACCATCACCACCACCGCGCCGAACGATGCGCTCAACGGTCACACACCGCTGAGCATCGCGATCACTGGCGTGAGCGGCGGTAACTACGAAAATCTGGTGGCCGACAAGACGCCGGTCAGCACCACTGTGACTGACACCGTCGACACCACCGACCTGACGCTGACCGCGACCGGCACGGTGGCCGAAGGTGGCTCGATCACCTACACCGCGACCCTGACCAACCCGGCCGGCACTCCCGTGACCGTGACGTTGAGCAACGGCTCCGTCATCACCATCGAGGCCGGCAAAACCTCCGGCACCGTGACCGTCGATGCACCGAAAGACGACGTCTACAAGGACGCCGGCAAGGTCGAAGTGACCATCAAGGATGCAACCGGTGGCAACTTCGAGAATCTGGTACCGAGCACTGTTCCTGCCGTTACCGAAGTCACTGACACCATCGACACCACCACAGTCAAACTGACTGCGACCGAGTCGGCGGCGGAAGGTGGCACTGTCACTTACACCGCGACCGTTGGCGCTCCGGTGACCGGTTCTCCAGTGACCGTAACCCTGGCCAACGGTCAGTCGATCACCATCGAAGTCGGCAAGACCACCGGCACCATCACTACTACTGCGCCGAATGACGCGTTGAACGGTCACACTCCGCTGACCAATGCGATCACCGGTGTGAGCGGCGGTAACTACGAAAATCTGGTGGCCGACAAGACTCCGGTAAGCACTACCGTGAATGACACCGTCGACACCACCGACCTGACGCTGACCGCGACCGGCACCGTGGCCGAAGGTGGCTCGATCACCTACACCGCGACCCTGACCAACCCGGCCGGCACTCCGGTGACCGTGACGTTGAGCAACGGCTCCGTCATCACCATCGAGGCCGGTAAAACCACCGGCACCGTGACCGTCGATGCGCCGAAAGATGACGTCTACAAGGACGCCGGCAAAGTCGAAGTCACGATCAAGGATGCCTCCGGCGGCAACTTCGAGAACCTGGTGCCGAGCACTGTTCCGGCTGTTACCGAAGTCACCGATACCATCGACACCACCACGGTGAAACTCACCGCGACCGAGTCAGCGGCTGAAGGCGGTACCGTTACTTACACCGCGACCGTCGGCGCTCCGGTGACGGGTTCGCCTGTGACCGTAACCCTGGCCAATGGTCAGTCGATCACTATCGAAGTCGGCAAGACCACCGGCACCATCAGCACCACCGCACCGAACGACGCGTTGAACGGTCACACCCCGCTGACCAACGCGATCACTGGCGTTTCCGGCGGCAATTACGAGAATCTCGTAGCCGACAAGACCCCGGTTTCGACCACCGTCACCGATACCGTCGACACCACCAACCTGACCCTCAGCGCCACTGACTCGGTGGCCGAGGGCGGTTCGATCGTTTACACCGCGACCCTGACCAACCCGGCCGGCACCCCGGTGACCGTGACGTTGAGCAACGGCGCCGTCATCACCATCGAGGCCGGTAAAACCACCGGCACCGTGACCGTTCCTGCGCCTGCCGATGACGTCTACAAGGATGCCGGCAAGGTCGAGGTGACCATCAAGGATGCAACTGGCGGCAACTTCGAGAACCTGGTGCCAAGCACCGATCCAGCCGTCACCGATGTCACCGACACCATCGACACCTCGACCGTCAAACTGACCGCGACCGAGTCGGCTGCTGAAGGCGGCACTGTTACCTACACCGCCACCGTTGGCGCGCCAGTGACCGGCTCGCCTGTGACCGTGACCCTGGCCAACGGTCAGTCGATCACCATCGAAGTTGGCAAGACCACCGGCACCGTTACCACCACCGCGCCAAACGATGCGCTCAACGGCCATACGCCGCTGACCAACTCGATCACCGGTGTGAGCGGCGGCAACTACGAAAACCTCGTGGCCGATAAAACGCCAGTCAGCACCACCGTGACCGACACCATCGACATCACCACCCTGACCCTGAGCGCCACGCCGGAAGTCAACGAAGGTGGCCAGATCACCTACACCGCGACCCTGACCAACGCCGCCGGCACCCCGGTGACCGTGACCTTGAGCAACGGCGCCGTGATCACCATCGAGGCCGGAAAAACCTCCGGCACCGTGACCGTCGATGCACCGAAGGACGACGTCTACAAGGACGCCGGCAAAGTCGAGACGACCATTTCGACCACCACCGGTGGCAACTTCGAAAACCTGGTCACCAGCACCGCCCCGGCGGTCACCACCGTCAATGACACCATCGACACGTCCACCGTGTCGCTGACCGCTACCGCCAACGTCGCCGAAGGCGAAACCGTGGTCTACACCGCGACCGTGACGGCGCCAGTGACCGGTTCGCCGCTCGTCGTGACCCTGTCCAACGGACAGACCATCACCATCGCCGTCGGCGAGACCACCGGCACCGTGAACTTCGTCGCGCCGAACAGCCCGTTGGCGGGCGGCAGCTCGCTGAGCGTGACCATCGACAAGGCCACCGGTGGCAATTACGAAAACCTGGCGGTCGACGGCAAGTCCGCCGACACCTCGGTATCGGACACTGTCGACACGACCAACCTGAACCTGACGGCCACCGATTCGGTTGCCGAGGGTGGTTCGATCACTTACACCGCGACCCTGACCAACCCGGCAGGTACGCCGGTGACCGTGACCCTGTCGAACGGCGCTGTCATCACCATCGAGGCCGGTAAAACCACCGGTACCGTGACCGTCGATGCGCCGAAAGACGACGTCTACAAAGACGCCGGCAAAGTCGAGGCAACCATTTCGACCGCTACTGGCGGTGGTTTCGAGAACCTGGTGCCGAGCACCGTTCCGGCCGTGACCAACGTCACCGACACCATCGACACCACCACGGTGAAACTCACCGCCACCGAGTCGGCGGCTGAAGGCGGCACCGTTACTTACACCGCGACTGTCGGCGCGCCTGTCACCGGTTCGCCTGTGACCGTGACCCTGTCCAACGGACAGTCGATCACTATCGAAGTCGGCAAAACCACGGGCACCGTCACCACCACCGCACCGAACGATGCGCTCAACGGCCATGCGCCACTGACCAACGCGATCACTGGCGTGACTGGCGGCAACTACGAAAATCTCGTGGCTGACAAAACCCCGGTCAGCACCACCGTGACTGACACCGTCGACACCACCAACCTGACCCTGAGCGCAACTGGCTCGGTGGCCGAGGGTGGTTCGATCGTCTACACCGCGACCCTGACCAACCCGGCCGGCACTCCGGTGACCGTGACCCTGTCGAACGGCGCTGTCATCACCATCGAGGCCGGCAAAACCTCCGGCACCGTGACCGTCGATGCACCGAAAGACGACGTCTACAAAGATGCTGGCAAAGTCGAGGCAACCATTTCGACCGCCACCGGTGGCAACTTCGAGAACCTGGTGCCGAGCACCGTTCCGGCCGTGACCGAAGTCACCGACACCATCGACACCACCACCGTCAAACTGACCGCGACTGAATCGGCAGCTGAAGGTGGCACCGTCACTTACACCGCTACCGTCGGCGCACCTGTGACCGGTTCGCCAGTCACCGTGACGCTGGCCAACGGTCAGTCGATCACCATCGAAATGGGCAAGACCACCGGCACCGTGACCACCACTGCGCCAAACGATGCGCTTAACGGCCACACGCCGCTGACCAACGCGATCACTGGCGTGAGCGGTGGCAACTACGAAAACCTCGTCGCCGACAAGACGCCGGTCAGCACCACCGTGACCGACACCGTCGACACCACCAATCTGTCGCTGACCGCGACCGACAGCGTGGCCGAAGGTGGCTCGATCGTTTACACCGCCACCCTGACCAACCCGGCCGGCACACCGCTGACCGTGACCCTGTCGAACGGCGCCGTCATCACCATCGAGGCCGGTAAAACTACCGGCACCGTGACCGTTCCTGCGCCTGCCGATGACGTCTACAAAGACGCCGGCAAGGTTGAAGTGACCATCAAGGACGCAACCGGTGGCAACTTCGAGAACTTGGTTCCGAGCACCGTTCCAGCCGTAACGGAAGTCACCGACACCGTCGATACGACGACCGTGAAGCTGACCGCTTCCGAAACGGCAGCTGAAGGTGGCACCGTCACTTACACCGCGACTGTTGGCGCGCCAGTGACCGGCTCGCCTGTGACCGTGACCCTGGCCAATGGTCAGTCGATCACCATCGAAGTGGGCAAAACCACTGGCACTGTCACCACCACCGCGCCGAACGATGCACTCAACGGCCACACGCCGCTGACCAACGCGATCACCGGCGTGACTGGCGGCAACTACGAAAACCTCGTAGCCGACAAAACGCCGGTGTCGACCACCGTCACTGACACCGTCGACACCACCAATCTGACCCTCAGCGCCACCAATTCGGTTGCCGAGGGCGGTTCGATCACTTACACCGCCACACTGACCAACGCTGCGGGCACTCCGGTGACCGTGACCTTGAGCAACGGCGCCGTGATCACCATCGAAGCTGGCAAAACCACCGGCACCGTGACCGTCGATGCACCGAAAGACGACGTCTACAAAGATGCCGGCAAGGTCGAAGTCACTATCAAGGATGCGTCCGGCGGAAACTTCGAGAATCTGGTGCCGAGCACTGTTCCGGCGGTTACCGAAGTCACCGACACCATCGACACCACCACGGTCAAACTGACCGCGACCGAGTCGGCGGCTGAAGGCGGCACTGTCACTTACACCGCCACCGTGGGCGCGCCTGTGACCGGCTCGCCAGTCACCGTGACACTGTCCAACGGTCAGTCGATCACCATCGAAGTCGGCAAGACCACCGGCACCGTCACCACCACCGCACCGAACGATGCGCTCAACGGCCACACGCCGCTGACCAACTCGATCACGGGTGTGACGGGCGGCAACTACGAAAATCTCGTGGCTGACAAAACGCCGGTCTCGACCACCGTCACCGACACGGTCGACACCACCAACCTGACCCTCAGCGCCACCAATTCGGTTGCCGAGGGCGGTTCGATCACTTACACCGCCACACTGACCAACGCTGCGGGCACTCCGGTGACCGTGACCTTGAGCAACGGCGCCGTAATCACCATCGAAGCCGGCAAAACCACCGGCACCGTGACCGTCGACGCACCGAAAGACGACGTCTACAAAGACGCCGGCAAAGTCGAAGCGACCATTTCGACCGCCACCGGTGGCAACTTCGAGAACCTGGTGCCAAGCACCGTTCCGGCCGTGACCCAGGTCACCGATACCATCGACACCACCACGGTGAAACTCACCGCGACCGCGTCGGCGGCTGAAGGCGGCACCGTCACTTACACCGCTACCGTTGGCGCGCCGGTGACTGGCTCGCCAGTGACCGTGAACCTGTCGAATGGCCAGAGCATCACCGTCGAAGTGGGTAAGACCACCGGCACCGTGACGACCACGGCACCTAACGATGCGCTCAACGGCCACGCGCCGCTGACCAACGCGATCACCAACGTGACGGGCGGCAACTACGAAAATCTGGTGGCCGACAAGACGCCGGTCAGCACTACCGTGACCGATACCGTCGACACCACCAACCTTTCCCTGAGCGCTACCAACTCGGTCGCCGAGGGTGGTTCGATCACTTACACCGCAACCCTGACCAATGCTGCGGGCACTCCGGTAACCGTGACCTTGAGCAACGGCGCCGTGATCACCATCGAAGCGGGCAAAACCACCGGCACCGTGACCGTTCCTGCGCCAGCGGACGATGTCTACAAAGACGCCGGCAACGTGCAAGCCACGATCACCAACGCCACGGGCGGCAACTTCGAAAACCTGGTGACCAGCACCACGCCAGCAGTGACCAGCGTTACTGACACCATCGACACCACCACCGTGAAGCTGACCGCGACCGCAACAGCGGCCGAGGGTGGCACCGTTACCTACACCGCGACCGTAGGTGCGCCAGTGACTGGCTCGCCTGTGACCGTGAACCTGTCGAATGGCCAGAGCATTACCATCGAAGTCGGCAAGACCACCGGCACCGTGACCACTACCGCGCCGAACGACGTGCTGACCGGTCATGCACCGCTGACCAACGCCATCACCGGCGTGAGCGGCGGCAACTACGAAAATCTGGTGGCTGATAAAACCCCGGTTTCGACCACCGTCACCGATACCGTCGACACCACCAACCTGTCGCTCAGCGCGACCGGCACCGTGGCCGAAGGCGGATCGATCACCTACACCGCGACCCTGACCAACGCCGCTGGCTCGCCAGTGACCGTGACCTTGTCGAACGGTGCAGTGATCACTATCGAAGCGGGCAAAACCGCCGGCACCGTGACCGTTCCTGCGCCAGCCGACGACGTCTACAAGGACGCCGGCAACGTACAGGCAACGATCACCAACGCCAGCGGTGGCAACTTCGAGAACCTGGTCACCAGCACCACACCAGCGGTGACCAGCGTTACTGACACCATCGACACCACCACCGTGAAGCTGACTGCAACCGCGACCGCGGCTGAAGGTGGCACCGTCACTTACACCGCTACCGTGGGCGCGCCGGTGACCGGCTCGCCTGTGACCGTAAACCTGTCCAACGGTCAGTCGATCACCATCGAAGTCGGCAAAACCACCGGCACCGTGACCACCACCGCGCCGAACGACGTGCTGAACGGTCATGCACCGCTGACCAACGCCATCACCAACGTCAGCGGCGGTAACTACGAGAACCTGGTTGCCGACAAGACCCCGGTCTCGACCACCGTCACTGACACCGTCGACACCACCAACCTGTCCCTGAGCGCTACCAACTCGGTCGCCGAGGGTGGCTCGATCACCTACACCGCAACCCTGACCAATGCTGCGGGCACTCCGGTAACCGTGACCTTGAGCAACGGCGCCGTGATCACCATCGAAGCGGGCAAAACCACGGGCACCGTGACCGTTCCTGCGCCAGCCGATGACGTCTACAAAGACGCCGGCAACGTGCAAGCCACGATCACCAATGCCACGGGCGGCAACTTCGAAAACCTGGTGACCAGCACCACGCCAGCAGTGACCAGCGTTACTGACACCATCGACACCACCACCGTGAAGCTGACCGCAACCGCAACAGCGGCCGAGGGTGGCACCGTCACCTACACCGCTACCGTGGGTGCGCCGGTGACTGGCTCGCCGGTAACCGTGAATCTGGCCAACGGTCAGTCAATCACCATCGAAGTCGGCAAGACCACCGGGACCGTGACCACTGCCGCGCCGAACGACGCGTTGACCGGCCACACACCGCTGACCAACTCGATCACCAACGTTTCTGGCGGCAACTACGAAAACCTCGTGGCCGACAAGACGCCGGTCAGCACCACCGTGACTGACACCGTTGACACCACCAACCTGTCGCTCAGCGCGACCGGCACCGTGGCCGAGGGTGGCTCGATCACCTACACCGCGACCCTGACCAACGCCGCTGGCTCACCAGTGACCGTGACCCTGTCGAACGGCGCCGTGATCACCATCGAAGCCGGTAAAACCACGGGCACCGTGACCGTTCCTGCGCCAGCTGACGACGTCTACAAAGACGCCGGCAACGTGCAGGCGACGATCAAGTCCGCCACCGGCGGCAACTTCGAGAACCTGGTCACCAGCACCACACCAGCCGTGACCAGCGTCACCGACACTATCGACACCACCACCGTGAAGCTGACCGCGACCACGACGGCGGCCGAAGGTGGCAACGTGGTCTACACCGCGACCGTCGGCGCGCCAGTGACAGGCTCGCCTGTGACCGTGACCCTGGCCAACGGTCAGTCGATCACCATCGAAGTCGGCAAAACCACCGGCACCGTGACCACTACCGCGCCGAACGACGCGTTGACCGGCCACACGCCGCTGACCAACGCGATCACCAACGTCAGCGGCGGCAACTACGAAAACCTCGTGGCCGACAAGACACCGGTCAGCACCACCGTCACCGACACCATCGACACCACCAACCTGTCGCTCAGCGCGACCGGCACCGTGGCCGAAGGTGGTTCGATCACCTACACCGCAACCCTGACCAATGCCGCTGGCTCGCCAGTGACCGTGACCCTGAGCAACGGTTCGGTGATCACCATCGAAGCGGGTAAAACCACCGGCACCGTGACGGTTCCAGCCCCAGCCGATGACGTCTACAAGGACGCCGGCAATGTGCAGGCCACGATCACCAACGCTACCGGCGGCAATTTCGAAAACCTGGTGACCAGCAACACACCAGCCGTGACCAGCGTCACCGATACCATCGACACCACCACCGTCAGCATCACCGGCAGCACCTCGGTGACCGAAGGCCAGACCGCCAGCTACACCGTCAGCCTGACCCACCCGGCGCAGACCGAAGTGACCCTGAAAATCGTCTACAGCGGCACCGCCGCCGACGGTTCGGACTTCACCGGCGTGTACACCGTGAAGATCCCGGCCGGTGCCAGCAGCGCGCAGTTCAACGTTGCGACCATCGACGACAAGATCACCGAAGGCACCGAGAACTTCGTGGTCAAGATCGACTCGGCCACCGGTGGCAACTTCGAAAACCTGGCGGTCAGCAGCACCAATGGCAGCGTCAGCACCTCGATCATCGACAACGATGCACCGCCGGTCATCGACCTCGACGCCAACAACTCCAGCGGTGCAACGGGTGCCGACTACAAGGTGACCTTCACCGAGAACACCCCGGGCGCAGGCGTGTCGATTGCCGACACCGACATCAAGATCACCGACCCGGACAGCACCATGCTGACCGGCGCCACCGTCGTGCTGACCAACCGTCAGGACGGCGATGCGCTGAATCTGGGCAACAGCGTCAACGGCATCACCATCAACGCCAACAGCACCAACGGCACCGTCACCCTGACCCTGTCGGGCAACGCGACGCTGGCCGACTACATGCAGGCGATCAAGAACATCAGCTTCACCAACAGCAGTGAAGACCCGAGCACCGTGCCGCGGATCATCACCGTGACCGTGACCGATGGCGGTAACTACTCCAACACCGCGACCACCACGGTCAACGTGGTGGCGGTCAACGACGCACCGGTCGCTGCACCGGTCAACGTCACCGGCACCGAAGACACCCCGCTGGTTCTCGGCTGGTCGACCTTCGGCGTCAGCGACGTCGACAGCCCGGCCAGCAGCCTGGGCGTGAAAATCACCCAGCTGCCGGGCGAAGGCAAACTGCAGTATCTGGACGGCTCGACCTGGAAAGACGTCGCCAACAACCAGACTGTCAGCAAGGCCGACATCGACGCCGGCAAGCTGCGCTTCGTGCCGGATGCCAACGAGTCGGGTGTGAACGGTTACGGTGGCACTGGCGTTGGTAACAATCAGGCCGACTACGCGCAGATCAAATTCCAGCCAACCGACGGCCAGTTGCTGGGCAACACTGGCACCATCAAGATCGACATCACGCCGGTGGCGGATGCACCGACCCTGTCGGTGGCCGACAACAGCGTGAAGTCCACCGGCCTGATCAAGGAAGTCTGGACCGGTCTGTCGGGCCTGGGCACCGACGGCAGCGGCGCCAACTCGACCACCCTGAAAAACGTGATCGACGGCGCAGGCAAGCCGAACACCAGCGGCACTGTGAACAACGTGCAGTCCGACGGCAGCGTGACCGCCGGCACTGCGTCGAAAACCTCGGGCCTGATTTATCTGGAAGCCGGCAAGACCTATACCTTCAGCGGCACCGGTGATGACAGCCTGCTGGTGACCATCGGCGGCAAGAACGTGGCCTCGACCACGTGGGGCGCGGGCGGCAACCTCAACGGTTCGTTCACCCCGACCACCAGCGGTTACTACACCCTGGACATCTACCACCACAACCAGAGCGGCCCGGGCAGCTACGACGTCAACCTGTCGGTCAACGGCAGCACGCCGATCGACCTGAGCAGTGCCGGCGTGCCGATCTACACCGGCGTGCAGGATCTGGTGAATGCCGGCGTGACCGTCTCCGATCTGCACGGCAACAACGGCGAAGGCTATTACGACGGCTACAAACTCAACACCGGCGCCGAAGGCACCACGGTGAAACTGTCGTCGATCAGCACCGCGCTGACCGATACCGACGGCTCGGAAACCCTGAGCATCAAGATCAGCGGCGCACCGGTCGGCTCGGTACTGAGCGACGGCGCAGGCCACAGCTTCACCGTGACCGCCACCAGCGGCGACGCCAACGTCACCGGCTGGAACCTCGGCACCCTGACCGTAACCCCGCCGACCTACTACAACGGCCAGTTCAACCTGACCGTGACCTCGACCTCCACCGAACAAGTCGGCGGCTCGGCCAGCACCACTGCGACCATCCCGGTCACCGTGGTGCCAGCGGTTTACAACGCGGTGGTCGCCACTTCGGCGGACGACACCGTCACCGGCACCGACGGCAACGACATCATCGTCGCCGACATCGGCGGCCTGACCGTGGTGCCGGGCACCAACTACAACATCGCGTTCATGGTCGACAGCTCAGGCAGTATGAGCGCCTCGTCAATCAACGCCGCCAAGGACTCGCTGACGTCGGTGTTCAACACCCTCAAGCAGAGCCTGGGCAGCAACTCCGGCACGGTGAACATCTTCCTGGTGGACTTCGATACCCAGGTCAACAAGTCGGTGTCGGTGAACCTCAACGACCCGAACGCGCTGACCTTGCTCAAGGCCGTGCTGGACTCGATGTCGTCCGGCGGCGGCACCAACTACGAGGACGTGTTCAAGGCCACGGCGAACTTCTTCCAGAGCGCCGAAGCGCTGGCCAACACCGGGGCGAAG
Source organism: Pseudomonas sp. GW456-12-10-14-LB2 (assembly GCF_002884345.1). NCBI lineage: Bacteria > Pseudomonadati > Pseudomonadota > Gammaproteobacteria > Pseudomonadales > Pseudomonadaceae > Pseudomonas > Pseudomonas sp. GW456-12-10-14-LB2. The sequence continues at coordinate 19,396 of NZ_POHV01000021.1, read as the reverse complement.
AACCTCACGTACTTCATCACCGACGGCCAGCCGACCTACTACCAGAGCAACGAGCAGACCAACCCGACGCTGTACGGCAACGTGAAGCTCGATGACGTGGTGAAAACCAGCAACTACAAACTGGGCGACAGCTTCAGCACCTACATCGACAACACCCACTACCTGAGTATCAACACTGCCGGCGCCGTGGTATTGCAGACGTACAAGAACGGCAGCTGGAGCTGGAACAGCCTGGGTACCATCCACGCTCAGGGTGACGGTACCTACGAGATCTCGAGCCTGGCGGGCAACGGCAGCAGCACCACGACCACGACCACCGATAACGCCAGCAGCGGTTTCGCCTTGCTCAACGGTTTGTCGAACGTGGAGGCCATCGGCATCAACAGCGGTGTCAGCCTCAACGACCTGAAACCGTACGATTCGGACAAGACGCCGCAAACCAACATCGATCCTAAGGACCTGGCCAACTCGATCATCGGCCACACCGAAGCGACGATGCCGGGCAACGACACCGTCAGCGGTGGCGACGGCAACGACATCCTGTTCGGCGACCTGGTGAGCTTCAACGGCATTGCCGGCGAGGGTTACCAGGCGATGCAGGCGTTCGTGGCCAAGGAAACCGGGGTCGACGTCAGCAAAGTCACCACCAGCAACGTGCACCAGTACATCACCGAGCACTATCAGGCGTTCGATGTGTCCGGTGCCCACGACGGCAACGACACGCTGCTGGGCGGCGCGGGCAATGACATCCTGTTCGGCTCGGGCGGCAACGACCTGCTCGACGGCGGCAAGGGCAATGACATCCTGCTCGGCGGCACCGGCAACGACACGCTGATCGGTGGTCAGGGCAACGACATCCTGATCGGTGGTTCGGGTGCCGACACCTTCGTCTGGAAGGCGGGCGACACCGGCAACGACGTGATCAAGGACTTCAAGGCCAGCGAAGGCGACCGCATCGACCTGCGTGATCTGTTGCAGGGTGAGAGTGGCAGCACCATCGACAACTTCCTGAAGATCACCACGGTCGACGGTGTGTCGTCGCTGCAAGTCAGCTCGGGCGGCAAGTTCAACTCGGGCGATGCCGCAGCCGCCACACCGGACGTGACGATCAAACTGGAAGGCAACAACTGGTCCACGGCCAACATTCACAACCTGATTGCCGGCAGCGATCCGACCATCAAGGTCGACCACAACAACAGCTGATGCGTGAAAAACGGCCGCCCCACTTGGGGCGGCCGTCACGTTTGCGGTGCTTGAACCGGTGACGATTTCGTCGGCGCACCGCATACTCGCGCGCAGTTGGCTATGCTGCTGACAGCATGACGCTGGTCCATTTCCGAGGGATGCTCAATGTTTTACGTGCAACGCGATGCGCAGGGTCAGTTGATTCGCGTGGAAGCTGCGGCCTACGCCGAGGCCACGGAAACGCTGCCGGCCGACCACCACGAAATCCAGGCCTGGTACGCCAACGAGGCCGTGGAGAACAGCCTCAAACAGCTCAAGCAGAGCGACCTGGAAATGATCCGGGTACTCGATGACCTGATTCAGGTGCTGACCCAGAAAGGCGTGATCCGCGTCACCGACCTGCCAGCGGCGGCCCAGGCCAAGTTGATGGACCGGACCCAGGCGCGGGAAGCGCTGGGCGGGTTGAGTCAGTTGATTGATGAGGATGAGGGCGGGTTGATCTGATTTGCCTACAGTCGATCGCTCCCACGCTCTGCGTGGGAACGATCAGTTTGGCGCTGCATTATTTCCAGGGCTTGGGCTCACCGAACAGCTGCCCCTGAACCCCATACAACCCCATCTCGCGAATCACCGACAATTCCCCTTCCGTCTCGACCCGCTCGGCAATCAGCGGCAGATCGATGCTGTGCGCCGCACGCTGGATCGCTTCGATGAACAGACGCTTGTCGCTTTCCTGATCGATCGCCCGGATGTAACTGCCATCGATCTTCAAATACGCCAGCCCCAGCCGCGCCAGGTTGCCGATCATGCTGAAGCGTCCGCCAAAACGCTGCAGGCTCAGGGAGAAACCGAGCTCGCGCAGGCGCCGGGTCAACTGTTCCAGCACCGCTTGCTCCGGCAATTGTTCCTCGCCGATTTCCAGGGTCAGGCGCGCACCGAGGTTGGAATGCGCTCGCAGAATCTCGAACACTTTGTTCAACGCCTGCGGATCGGCCAGGGTCGCCGAGGACAGATTCAGCGCCAGGGATTCTTCATGACCGGCCATCTGCTCCAGCACCCGCTCGAGCATCAACCGGTCCAGCCGCGCGGTCCAGCCGAAGCGCTCAAGCCACGGCAGGAAGCGCCCGGCGGGAATGGTCTGGCCCTGCTCGTCGAGCAAGCGCGACAGCACCTTGTAATGCAGCACCAGTTGCGTGTCCTGCGCCGCCACTACCGGCTGGAAGAACAGCTCGAAACGCCGCTGATTCAACGCCTGATCGAGCAAACGGTGCCAAGCGTGGTGATCGTCACCGACGTCCGCCACCAGGCTCTGATCGAGGCATGCCCAGTTCTGCTCGCCCTGCCCTTCGGCCTGGGCCAGCGCCTGATCGCCGAGGCTGAGGACCGCTTGCGGCGAGTCGCCGTGAGCGAACGGTGCCAGGCCGATAGAAGCCACGGCAGCCACGTCGGTGGCGCCTGTCGCGTGCAGGCTGCTCAGGGCACTGTCGAGACTCTGCGCCAGTTGCAGCGCTTCTTCTCGGGTCAGCCCCGGCGCCAGCACGGCGAATTCACCACCACGAATGCGGGTGACGAGGTTCTGGGTTTCCGGGTATTTGGCGCACTCTCGGGACAGTTGCTCGCCAACCGCTTTCAACAATTCATCGGTGCGCTGACCGCCAAGGCGCTGGTTCAGCCCAGCCAGATCCTTGACCCGCAACAGCAGCAGATAACCGGAACTGGCCTGCTCCGGGTTGCTCACCCGCGCATTCAGCTGCATCTCGAAATAACGCCGGTTGGCCAACCCGGTGAGGTTGTCCTGATAGGATTCGGTGCGCAGTTTTTCACTGCGCTCTGCCTGCTCCTGAAACAGCGCCTTGAGCTTCTCGACCATCTGGTTCATCGCCAGCACCACACGGCGCAATTCAGGCGTGCGCGGCAGGTCCGGCAGGCTGAGGAACTCACGACGGGCGATGGCGTGGGATTGCTTGACCATGTAATCCAGCGGCTTCAGTTGCCGACGCAGCAACAACGCGCCCAGCACCGCACTCACCGCGCCGCAGACCAGCAACCAGCCCAGGCTGCCGAGTGCGCTCTGCCAGAGTTTGGCCAAAGCGAACATCGGGTGGCTGACCACCTCGACCCGCGCCGCCTGCTCCCAGCCACGGCTGACCAGCGCATCGCCACCGGCCGGTTCCAGGCCGATCAATTTGACGAACCAGTCCGGCACGTTGGTGACCGCCGGAATGCCATTGCGCTCGACGATGGTCTGGTCGGTCTTCAGGTCGACCACGCGGATGCTCGAGTAATAACCGCTGTCGAAGATCGAACTGACCAGCAACTCGACCATCGCCGGGTCATCGATGTTCGGCGTCAACGACAGCGCCAGCGCCGTGGCCGCATCCTGGGCGTGGGAGCGCAACTGGTTGACGTACTGGGTGCGCGAGCTCTCCAGACTGACCATGAAGCTCCCGGTGAAGGCGACCACCAGGAACAGACAGATAGCGATCAACAGCTGTTTGAACAAAGACATCTGAGCGCGTGCTCCTAGTTAGTCGTCTCGACCGGAAATCCTTCGGCCTGCATTTTCTTCAACACATCCTGCCAGCGTGACAGACGCTTGGTGTCACCGACCTTCTTGTTGCCCTTGGCGCCCGGCAGGTACAACCCTTCGGCATTGAAAGAGTAGACCGGCAGCAAATCGGTTCGCTCGGCGGCCGGCTTGATCGGGTCGATCAGGCTGTCGAGCACCAGCGGCATGGCGTCAGGGCTGGAATAGTAAGTCAGGACCATGTGCGCGCGGTTCTGGCGCAGCGCCTTGACGTAGGTGATGCGCAACTTGTCACTGGCCACACCGAGGTGGCGCAGGCTGAAATACTTGGCGATCGCATAGTCTTCGCAGTCGCCGGCGCCTTTCCACAAGGCTTCGATAGGGGTTTCCCAATAGTCGACCTCGTGCCACAGATCGATGTCTTCGACGTAGCGCATCTGTTTGTTGAAAAACAGGTTCACCACTTTAAGCTTTTCCATCTCGCTGACCTGCTTCTGCGTGGCCAGCAGATTCTGCCAGGCATCGATCCGCTGTTGCCCGGCACCCAACGGCCCGTACAGCGCCGTGGCCTTGCGGCTGATCGCGGAAAAATCCCAATCGGCATGCAGGCCGCCCAGCATGATGCCGGCCAGCAGCAGCGCGCAGGCAAGCCAGCGCGCGATCCGTGGGAACGCGAAACGTACCGCCAATGCAAGGCATCCAGGGCAGAGAGGAAAGCGCTTGATGGTGAAGGTTAGCCCAGCAAAAAACAATGGCACCCTGAGATCATCGCTGGCGCGCTAAACTTCAGATGTGACAGGGTTCTTCTACACGGTTTGACAACCTGTAGAGCAATCACTAGTGTCCTTTGGATCCAAATCCGCAGTCATAGGGTGTGCAGTTGTGACCCAGAAGCCCAAGCCACTCCACAGCATCAAAGTCGACGGCCCGATTCCCGCGCATCTGGCGCGCTCGGTCATCGAAGAAACCCTGCGCGCCGCGATTCTCGACGGGCGCCTGCCCTGCGGCACCGCCGTGCGCCAGCAGGACCTGGCCGACCTGTTCGGTGTCAGCCGCATGCCGGTGCGCGAAGCCTTGCGCCAACTTGAGGCTCAGGGCCTGCTCAGCGTGATTGCCCACAAGGGCGCCGTGGTGGCGCCGCTGATTCAGGGCGATGCAACGCAAACCTATGAGCTGCGCATCCTGCTGGAGTCAGAAGCGCTGCGCCAGTCGATCCCGCTGCTGACCCCGGCCGATCACGAACGCGCGGCCGGCTACATCGAAGAACTGGAAAACGAACACGACTACACCGAAATCGGCCGGCTCAACCGTCTGTTTCACATGGCGCTCTACAGCAAGGCGCCCAATGGCCGGCTGTTGCGACTGGTGGAAGACGGCCTGAATGAAGAAGAACGCTTCCTGCGCTTCAACCTCGAGGCCATGGGCCTGGGCAAACTCTCCCAGGACGATCACCGCGCGTTGTTGCAGGCCGTGAAAGAGCGTGACACCCCGCACGCCGTGACACTGCTGGAGCAACACCTCAATCGCGGTGTCGAGGTGATCACCCGTTACCTAGCCAGCTCAGCCGGCCAAAGCCGCAAAGCAGCACGCTGAATTCTCCCTCCCGGGTGAGCCTCCACTCACCCGGCGAATAACCCGCTTACAAATCCCCCCACCGGTCACGGTCATTTGCCGTGGCACATCGACGCCTGCGCTCTAACCTCCCCCTGCTTTGAACAGCCCGGAATTTGCACCGCAAGGAAGTCATTTTCGACGATAGCCGCGGCGCTGATTTACGCGCACCCTTGGACCGCCAACCCAATATAGAACGGGGACGCGCCGCCCCGGCAGCAGTCCCCGCACCAGGAACCTACGGAAGGAGCCTTGTCACGGGAACAGGAAGAAACGGCGCCGTTACAGCCCGACTTCATCCCCTCATATTCATTCAATTACTCAATTGGAAAGTTGCTTCGAGTGAGGCATTCACTCTTGTCGTTCAATTTTGGCCATTAAACGCCGAAAGGAGCAACTACGCCCAAATAAAACTTAACTTATAAGTTTTATCAGACCCACTCATACTTCAAAAACAGCCAACTAAAAATAATTAAAAATAAACTTGTTAAGTTGTTTTGCGATGTATTAGTTTTTCTTCGCCGAGTTTGGATCCGAAATGACAAGCCCGGCACAACCTTGCAGTACGGCCTTGATTGCGACGGCTTGACCGTCCGCTGTAGTTTTGGGCCCTTCAGACATTGCCTGCTTTCATCGAAACCGAATGAGGCTGTCGTTCGCCTGGAGAAACTTGTTCAACGTTATTAGCGATTGATTGAGCAGTCCTTACTTCCCTATTAGCCAGAGTCTCGCAACCATGCCAACTAAAGAGCAACTTACACTAAAGAAAGCCGAACTCAGCGTTCATCCGATCTTCTCCGAAATCGATTCTTTGACGACATTGCGCCGATTCATGGAGTCCCATGTATTTGCGGTCTGGGACTTCATGTCGCTGACCAAGCGCCTGCAGCAGGAACTGACTTGCACGCGTCTGCCGTGGTTGCCGCCACGGGATCCGCACGCAGCAAGACTGATCAATGAAATCGTGCTCGGGGAAGAATCTGACGACCGGCTGCCACACGGGCATTACAGTCACTTCGAACTGTACCTCGATGCGATGCGCGAAGTCGGTGCGGACACGACAGCGGTGGAGCGCTTCGTGACGCTGCAACAGGAAGGCGTGAGTTACGACGTCGCCCTGCAAAGCGTCGAGGTCGATCCGGCCGCTGCGCGGTTCGTCCGTGACACCTTGCACACCGCACTGCATGCACCCGGTCACAGCGTTGCCGCCGCATTCCTTCACGGTCGCGAGAGCGTGATCCCGACCATGTTCCAGCGCATGCTCGATGCCTGGGGCATCGGCGTCGAACAGGCGCCGACCTTCCGTTACTACCTGGAGCGACACATCGAGGTCGACTCCGAAGACCACGGCCCGGCCGCCGAGCAACTGCTGGACCGGCTGGTGGACGGCGATCCGCAGCGCGAAGCCGAAGTCTACGCCAGCGCCATCGCCGCCGTGGAAAGCCGCATCGCCCTGTGGGACGGCCTGCGTCTGAGCATGCGTGAGCCGCTGGCGGAGGTGGCCCAATGAACGCCGCCGACTACCAGTCTTTCGCCGACGCCTGGGAAAGCCGCGCGACCATTCGCACCCGGCCACGCCGCGTGCTGGAGGACGACGCGCGGCTGATCTATCCGCTCAGCCGCCAGCCCTTGGTGCTCAGCGAAACCTTCCTGCGCGAATGCCCGGAACAGCGTGATTTCGCCCTGGTGCAGACGCTGTACAAATTCATCAACGACGTGGTGATTTTCGAAACCGAGATCGTCGACAAGACCGCCCGCAGCATCGCCAAGAATCGCTTCGCCGTGCCCTTCCCGTTCGCCTGTCGTTACGACGCCATGACCGTGGTGGTGGACGAGGATTACCACGCGCTGGTGGCGATGGATTTCATGCAACAGACGGTGGCCATGACCGGCATCGAGCCGATCGAGCTGCCGAATGAAATCGAACTGAGCCGGGCGATTCCGGCCGCCGTCGAACTGGCTCCGCCACACCTGCGCAGCGCCGTGGAACTGATCTGCGTGGCCATCGCCGAAAACACCGTGACCGGCGATGTCGCGGCATTCGCCCGGGACGACACGGTCAAGCCGTCGATCAAGGGCCTGATGGCTGATCACTTGCTCGACGAGGGCCGGCACTCGAGTTTCTGGGCGCGGATGGTGCGCATCTACTGGCACACCGCGAGCGATGCGGATCGCGAATGCATCGCGCAGATCCTGCCGGTGTTCATCGGCCATTACCTGACCAATGACATCCAGAAGTCCTTCGACCTGCGCCTGATCGACGCCTTGCCGGTCAACGATGCCACCCGCCGCACCCTGAAAGACGAGATGGCCGGGCTGGCCTTCCCGATCAATCGCCATCACCCGCTGGTGGGCAACATCGTGCGGTTTTTCCACAACAGCTCGCTGCTCGACACACCGTGCGTGCAGCACGCCCTGCGCGACTACCTGGTTTGACAAGGAGGCTGACATGAGACGTCTCGATATTTTGCTGAGGGGCCGCAGCCAAGTCTTGACCGACCTGGCGCAGGAGCTCGAACAACACGGTCATTCATTGCTGACAGAGACTGCTCCGTCGGTGGATCTGGTGATCGATGACGGCAGCATTGCGCCGCAGGATCACGGCGTGACACCGCACCTGACCTTGCGTCTGGGCATCGGTGCAACGGGCTCCGGCGATCTGCCGGTGCTCGATCTGCTGTGCCTGTGCAACTCGACACTGCTGAGCCGCGTGCCCATCGCCGACGAACCGTCCGGCAACGGTCAGGCCCTGCGCCAGCGAACACTGGCGCAGGTGGTGGACGAAGTGGCGCTACTGGTCAGCCGCTTTTCCCGCGATGCCGAGTATTTCCAGCATGCGACGACGGCCCGTGCGCCGGACTTCGAGCAGGTGGAAAACCTGCTGTTTCTCGACAGCCTGGCTTATGTCCATCGCTTCAATGCCACGGCCAACTCGGCGTTGCTGCAACAGGCGCAGATCCCGGTGATCGAGCGGCTGCAACGGAGCCTGATCGAGCACGCGGAACGCCCGGCGCTGCACCTCGCCGAGCAGTCGATCAGCTATCGCCAGTTGCATGATCACAGCCGGGCGATCCAGCAACGCTTGTTGGCAATGCTGGAGACACAACCGCAACCGTGGGTAGTCGGGATTTGCCTGCCGAAATGCGATGCACTGTTTGCTTCGATCCTGGCGATTCTCGGCAGCGGCGCGGTGTACCTGCCGCTGGAGCCGAGCCATCCACTTCAGCGCCAGCAGTACATTCTGGAAAACGCCGGGGCGCTGTTGCTGCTGCACGACGGCGAACATCCGCTGAGCGGTTCGATGCCAGGGCTGGATGTCTGTCGCATCGACCGCACCGACGCCGATCTGTCGCAACCGTTGATGCGTCGTCGGCCCGAGCTCGATGCGCCGTGCATGGCGCTCTACACCTCGGGTACTACCGGGCATCCGAAAGGTGTGCTGCTGAGTCAGGCGAACCTCGCGCACTTCACCGCGTGGTACGCCGATTACGTGCAGTTGCGCGCCGAGAGCCGGGTGTTGCAGTTCTCGTCGCTGAGTTTCGACTCGTCGCTGATCGACATCTTCCCGACCCTGCTCGAAGGCGCAGAACTGGTGGTGCCCGACGACAACCAGCGGCGTGATCCGCTGCAACTGGTGGCGCTGATTCGCCGTCGGCAACTGACCCACGCGTTCCTGCCGCCGGCGCTGTTGAGCATCCTGCCGCTGGAGCAACTGCAAAGCGTCGGGCAAATCATGACCGGCGGCGACGTCTGCGAGCCGTTCGTGATCGAGCAGCTGACGCGCCAAGGCAAGCTGCATAACCTCTACGGCCCGACCGAAGCCACGGTGCTGATCACCGCGCGACAACTGCAACCGGGCGACAGCAATCGCACCCTCGGCGGGCCGATTGCCAACAGTCAGGTGCTGATCCTCGATGACGATCTGCAACCGGTGCCTGAGCAAACGGTGGGCGAATTGTTCATCGTCGGCCCCGGTGTATGCCTGGGTTACCTGAACAATCCACAGCAGACCGCCGAACGCTATCTGGATCTGGAGTTGCCGGACGGCCAGCGTCTGCGCGCCTACCGCAGCGGCGACATGGCCAAGTGGGGCGAGGATGGTATCGAGCTGTGCGGACGCCGCGACAATCAGGTAAAGATCCGCGGCTTCCGGGTCGAGCCGGAAGAGATCGAACGCTGCCTGCGCGAGAGTCAGCTGTATCGGCAGATCGCGGTGGTGATCGACAGTCAGCGGCGGATTCTGGCGTTCCTTGCGCAGCCGCAATCGGATGCCGCGCGTGAGTCGTTGAAGGCACACGCACAGCAGTTTTTGCCCGACTACATGCAACCGGTGGCATGGACGGAACTGCCGAACATGCCGTTCGCCGCCAATGGCAAAGTCGACCGCAAGGCCTTGCTGGAGCTGCCGGTCAGCGTGCAGGACAGCGGCCCGAAATGCCTGCCGGCCAACGCCGACGAAGCGCTGCTGCTGGAGATCTGGGGTGAGTTGCTGGAGCTGCCGACCAGCGACATTTCCACCGACGAAAGCTTCTTCAATCTCGGCGGTCACTCGATTCTGCTGTCGCGCATGCTCCTGCGTCTACGGGAGGAGTTCGGTCGCAGTATTTCGATCAACCGCTTCATTGAACTGCCGACCATCGCCAAGCTCGCCACTCTGGTACGCGGCACCGATGACAGCGCGGTGCTCAGCGCCCAGGCGATGGCCGACGCCGAGCGAGCGCTGGACATCGAGCCGTTGCCGATCAGCCGCATGGGCGATGTGCACAAGGTGATCGTCACCGGCGCCAACAGTTTTGTTGGCGTGCACATCGTCGAGGCGCTGCTGGGATGGGGCGCCAGCGAGGTGGCGTGTCTGGTGCGCGACGGCGGCGGGCAAACGGCGGCGCAGCGCTTTGCCCAATCGCTGCGAGAGAACCGCCTGGAGCATCTGGACCTGAGTCGGGTGCGGGTCTATTCGGCGGACATCAGCCGGCCGCAACTGGGCTTGGCCGATGACGATTTCGAGCGACTGGATCGCGAGTTCGGCGCGCTGGTGCACAACGCGGCCAACGTCAATCACGTGCTCGATTACGAGTCGCTGGCGGCGGACAACGTCGAGCCGATTTTCGAACTGCTGCGGCTGTGCGAAGGGCGCAGCAAGAAGGTGTTCAATTTCGTCTCGACGCTGTCGGCCTCCAGCACCGTCGACGACGCAGGCCGGGTGCTGGAACTGCCCGCCGCACCGACGCCGCCGATCTACATCCGCAACGGCTACAACCTGTCGAAATGGGTCGGTGAACGCATCCTCGAACGGGCGCGGGAGCGTGGGGTGCGGGTCAATCTGTATCGGCCCGGCAACATCAGTTTCAACAGCCTCAGCGGCGTCTGCCAGCCGCACAAGAACCGCTTGATGCTGATGCTCAAGGGCTCGATCCAGCTCGGGCAGGTGCCGGCCTTCGCGCTGAATTTCGACCTGATGCCGGTGGATTTTCTCGCCCGGTTCATCGCCTTCCACGCCAGCCGTTATTCGGCCGAACGAGCGGTGTTCAACCTGCACAACCCGGAGCCTCTGAGCTGGGACGCCTACGTTGCGTCGTTCCGCGAAACCGGCAGCGAGTTTTCACTGGTCAGCGTCGCCGACTGGCAGCAGCAACTGGGCCGGGTCGATGCCGACAACGCGCTGTTCGGCGTGCTCGGTTTCTACCTCAACGGCTTCGAGGAAGACATCGGCGACATCTCCCTGATCGGCCACGCCAACGCCCAGGCCGGCGTACAGCAGATGGGCGCGCACTACCCGGAGAAATCTCCGGCGCTGCTGCGTCGCGGCTGCGACTACCTGAAAGAAATCAACTTCATCTGACTCAACCACCAAGGAGCAACACCATGAGCAATCTGCAACCCGACACCCTGATCAAGAATCCTCACGGCTGCCACGTCGTGTCTTCGGTGGAAGTGCCGGTGGACGCCAGACAAGTGTGGGCGGTGGTCGGCAAATTCGACGGTTTCGACCGCTTCATTCCGGCCCTGTCGCACATCGAAATGACCGGCGAAGGCGTGTCTTCGCTGCGCAAGAAGTTCTTCAAGGATGGCAACGTGGTGGTCGAGCAACTCAACTCCCGGGACGACCAGGCGCTGAGCATGACCTGGACCACGATCTACAACACGCTGGGCGTGGCCAATCTGTGGGCGGCGATGAATGTGGAATCGCTGGGCGCGGGCAAGTCGCGGGCGACCTGGACGATCATTGCCGAACCGGCCAGCGGCGGCCCAGAGGCACTGCCGGGGTTCAAGGATTTCGTGCAGGGGTTCGCCGATGATGCGATGGGCAATGTGCAGAAGCTGTTTGTGTAAGGCATGAAAAAGCCCGCTGTGGATCACTCCGCAGCGGGCTGTTTTTTGACCGCTAGCGATCAGATCTTGAAGCTGTCGACCAGTTGTTTCAAACGGTTGGCCTGCTGCGACAACGCATCGCAATCCTTCAACGTTTCATTGAGGTTGGCCACGCTCTGCTGGTTCAGCAGGTTGATCTGGTTGACGTCGACGTTGAGGGTTTCCACCACGGCAGTCTGCTCTTCGGTAGCCGCTGCCACCGACTGGTTCATGCCGTCGATTTCACCGATGCGCTGGGTCACGCTGACCAGACGCAGACCGGCCTGGTTCGCCACTTCAACGGTTTCCTCGCTGGACGCCTGACTGGCGTTCATGGTGGTCACCGCTTCACGGGAACCGACCTGCAGCGAAGTGATCATCTTGTGGATCTCTTCCGCCGATTCCTGGGTGCGGTGAGCGAGGTTACGCACCTCGTCCGCCACCACCGCAAAACCGCGTCCGGCTTCACCGGCACGGGCCGCTTCGATGGCCGCGTTGAGCGCCAGCAGGTTGGTCTGCTGGGAGATGCCTTTGATCACGTCGAGAATGTGGCCGATGTTGTCGGTGCTCGCGTTCAGGGTTTCGATCTGGGTGCACGACAGGCTGATCTTCTGCGACAGCTCGGTCATCGCCTGAATCGTCTGCTCGACCACCTGACGACCGTCATCGGCCTGCTCGCTCGCGCCGCTGGCGTGTTGCGAGGCATCGGCGGCGTTGCGGGCGATTTCCTGGGTGGCGGCACCCAGTTGATTGATCGCCGCAGCGACGCTGTTGGTGCGAGCGCTTTGTTCGTCGGAACCGATGATCGAGGCGTTGGACGATGCCATCACCCGTTGCGACAGGTCGTGTACGTGGCGAGTCGCGGAAGACACTTCGGAAATGGACGCGTGAATCCGCTCCACGAACTGGTTGAACGAACTGCCCAGCTCACCGAACTCGTCCTTGCTTTCCACTACCAGACGGCGAGTCAGGTCGCCTTCACCCTGAGCGATGTCCTGCATCGCACGGCCCATGGTGATCAGCGGACGCATCAGCACGGTGATCAACAGGCTCAGGAACACCGCAATCGCGCCGACAGCAACGAACATTGCGATCAGTGCCGAGGTACGGAACTGGCTGAGTGCGGCGTAGGCCTTGTCGCGATCGATCGACAGACCGATGTACCACTCGGCATTCGGCAGACCTGCGACCGGGGTGAACGACAGGATGCGCTCCTGACCGTTGAGCACCACGTTCTGGTTGCCCTTCTGGATGCGCACATCGGCGTTCGGGTAGATGTCCTTGAGGTTTTTCATCACCTGGTCTTTGTCCGGGCTGACGATCACCTGACCGTCCCCGCTGACCAGGAACGCGTGGCCCAGGCCACCGAAGTCCACCGAGTTGATGATCTTCACCAGAGTTTCCAGGCTCAGGTCACCGCCCACGACGCCGAGCAGCTCGCCGTTCTTTTTCACCGGCATGGCGATGGTCACCACCAGACCGCCAACGGCGGCCATGTATGGCGGGGTCAGCATGGTCTGGTCAGCGGCCACGGCCTGCTTGTACCAAGGGCGCTGACGCGGATCGTAGCCGTCCGGCATCTTCGCGTCAGGGCGCTGGGTGAACACACCGTTGGCCTGGCCGACGTAGGTGAACTGGAAGTTCGAGGTGAAGGCCGGTTGATCGACCAGCCCCGGGAAGTCGGCGTTCTTGCCTTGATGAGCGACGTTTTGTGCGAGGTTTTCCAGTACCAGAATCCGCCCGCTCATCCAGTTCTGCACACTGCTCGCGGTCAGGTCGCCGGCCTGTTGGACCGAGGACTGGAGGTTCTGGCGAATGGTGTTTCGCTGCAGATAGTCGTTGTACAAAGTGAACAGCGCGAACGCCAGGACCACAACGCCCGAGGCGGCCAGCAGGATTTTATGGCTGAACTTGAGATTCATTTCATGGGACTTCTTATGCGAAAAGTGGGGATGCGTTCCGGATGCAACATTCCATGTACAGCGCAGGCAGCGTTCTGACGACTGCTCTACTTTGGTGCACGCATGTCTCACCAGTCTGTCGGCACGCTTAGGAGAAAACTTAGGGCTTTGTGGGAAATGGACGACATTTCTGCCAGATTCCCGCCGAACGGCGTGCCAGAGCGTTCGCCTGTCAATTTTTGATGACTGTTTTGCAGCGCCGGTTGCAAATTCTGTAACCCTTGATGACAATGAGACTAATTATCATTTGTGACGTTCGGGCTGTCGCGTTCATGTCCTCTCCTGAGTTTGCAGTACAGGCGCTTTACAGTAGTCATCACGGCTGGCTCAACGGCTGGTTGCGCGCGCGGCTGGGCAATGCCGCCGATGCGGCGGATCTGGCTCAGGACACCTTCGTGCGTTTGCTGCAACGCACCGAGCGTCTGGAACTCAAGGCACCTCGCGCATTCTTGCGCACGGTTGCCCGGGGTTTGGTGATCGATCATTGGCGCCGTGAAGAAATTGAACGCGCCTATCTGGAAACCATCGCCCATTTGCCTGAAGCCGAAACCCCGAGTGCCGAATCCCGTGCCTTGGTGATCGAACTGCTCGAAGGCATCGCCCGCATGCTTGAAGGCTTGAAGCCGAAAGTGCGTCAGGCGTTTCTGCTGGCTCAGTGCGAAGGTTTGACCCACAAGCAGATCGCCGAGCAGATGGGCCTGTCCCTGCGCTCGGTAGAACGCTACGTCGCCGACGCGCTGTTTCACTGCTACGTGTTGCGGTACGAAAACTGATGCCGGTGGATAACCTCTCGCTCGGCCGACGCGCCGAGCCACCGCAACAGGTCGTCCGACAGGCCATTCACTGGCTCCTGCGTCTGCGCAACAACCATGGCAATCCGCGCCTGAATCGCCAGTGCGAACAATGGCGCGCCGAACACCATGATCACGAACTGGCCTGGCAACGGGTGCAGTCTCTACAAGCTGAACTGACCCACAATCTGCGCGCCGTGCCCGGTGCGCAGGTGGCGTTCAATACGCTGGAAAACAGTGCGCAGGGGTTGGGTCGACGTCAGGCACTGAAGCTGTTGTCCGGCGCGCTGCTGATGGGCTCGGCGGGATGGTTGGCCAAAGACACTTCCGCCTGGCAACAGTGGAGCGCCGACTACGCCACCGCCACCGGCGAGCGCCGTGGCTTCCAGCTGCCGGACGGCACGCGGATCGAGCTCAACACCGCCAGCAGCGTGGATCTCGATTACACCGCCCAGCAACGGCTGATCAAACTGACCCGTGGCGAAATCATCATCACCTGTGGCGGTGCCGATGAAGGTGCGCCATTTGACCGACCGCTGCGGGTGCAGAGTCGTCATGGCAGTTACGAGCCGTTCAAGGCGCGATTCATTCTGCGCCAGGAAGATGGATGCACGCGCATGAGCGTCACCAGTGGCCGGGTCGCGATTCACTCCGCCGGCAACTCGACGGAAGCAATCGCCGGTCAGAGCTACTTGATCGACCACCATCAAATTCGCCCGGCGCCGCCGTTGGACATGGACGCCGGTGCCTGGGTCGACGAGCTGATCGTGACCCGCAACATGCGGCTGGGTGACTTCCTCAACGAAGTCGGTCGGTATCGTCAGGGCTTTCTGAGCTGTGCGTCGAATATTGCGGATTTGCGTCTGTCCGGCGTGTTCCGTCTTGAGGACACCGACAAGCTGCTGGCGATCCTGCCGCAGACCCTGCCGGTGCAATTGCGCTACCGCACCCGTTGGTGGGTGACGCTGGAGTCTGTGGCCTGAAATTATTTTGGCGGGTTTTCGCGGCAAGTCCGGCTTAGTCAGTAAGCACTTCAACTCAGCCTTCGCGACTGCCTACGGAAACCTACAATGACTGCGCGCGTTACCTGTAAGAACCCTCTGAATTTCTCTGCCGAATCGGGCCTGTTGCGTCACGCCGTTCGGGCGGCGCTGTTCTCTACCGCCCTGGGCGTTGGCGTGTTGCCGAGCCTGAGCATGGCGGCCAATGCCAGCGAGGTCAGCAGCCACCGCTACAACGTCGCCGCCGGGCCGCTGGGCGATGCGCTCAACCAGTTCGCGCGCCAGGCGGGCATCACGTTGTCGATGACGCCGCAGCAAACCCAAGGCCGGCAGTCACCCGGCGTGCAGGGCGAGTATTCGACCGATCAAGCCCTTAGCCACTTGCTCGGAGGCACGGGCCTGGAGGCGGTCAGCCAGGATGGCAGCAGCTATGTGTTGCGCTCCGTCGCAGAAACCGAAGCACTGTCTCTGCCGACCACCGACATCAAAGGCTTCGCCCTCGGTAACGCGCTGGGCAGCATGGACGGTTATAACGCGACGCACAGTCAGATCGCCACCAAGACCAGTACCGCGCTGCTGGAAACTTCGCAAAGCGTGTCCGTGGTTACCCGTGAGCAAATGGATGACCAAGGCTCGCAAACCGTGTCCCAGGCCATGCGTTACACCCCCGGCGTGCTGACCAACCCTTACGGCGCCACGCACCGTTACGACTACGTGGCGATGCGCGGCTTCAACGACGGTTCGGTGGATAACATCTACCTCGACGGCCTCAAGTCGATGGGCGACAGCGGCACCTACAGCACCATGCAGGTCGATCCGTATTTCCTCGAGCGTGTCGATATCCTGAAGGGCCCGTCGTCGGTGCTCTACGGCCGCAGCTCGCCGGGCGGTCTGGTGGCGCTGACCAGCAAGAAGCCGCTGTACGAGGCCTATCACCAGGTTCAAGCCACCGTCGGCACTCAGGGCCAGCGCGGTGTCGGTTTTGACTTCAGCGGACCGGTCGATGACGACAAACGCATCGCCTATCGTCTGATCGGATTAACGGATCAGTCCGACACGCAGTTCGACCACAACAAGGAAAAGCGCTTCGCCCTAGCGCCGACCGTCAGCATCGACTTCAGCGAAGACACCTCGCTGACCCTGCAAGCGTATCTGCAGCATGACCCGTACGGCGGCTATCACGGTGGCGTGCCGGCCGACGGCACGATTCATCAACGCAACGGCAATCGCATTTCGCCGCATTTCTTCGAAGGCGAGCCGGGCATCGATGGTTACTCCCGTGATCAGCAGTCGTTCGGTTACCAGTTCGAACACCGCTTCAACGACGTCTTCACCGCGCGGCAGAATTTCCGCTACCTCGACTCCAAAGTGAACATGGATCAGGTGTACGCCTATGGCTGGACGTCGCCGACCAGCAACGAATTGAATCGCTACTACACCGGCGGTGATGAACGTCTGCACGCGTTCATCGTCGACAACATGCTCCAGGCGGAATTTTTCACCGGCGTGACCAAGCACACAGTGCTGATGGGCGCGGATTATCAACGACGCAAAACCGTGGTCGACTGGACCAGTGGCGGCCTGGCGCCGATCAACGCATTCAACCCGGTGTATGGCAATTCGGCTATTACGCCATACGGCGAGACCAGCTATCTGCGGCGCCTGGAGCAGACCGGCGTTTACCTGCAAGACCTGATCGAGATGGACAAGTGGCGCTTCTCGCTGGGCCTGCGTCAGGACTGGGTGGAAACCTCCGACGAAAACCGCATCGCCGAAGCGGGCCGTCCGGTCGGCACCGAGATCAACGATCGACGCACCAAGCTCACCGGTCGCGCCGGCGCACTGTATCTGTTCGATAACGGCCTCGCGCCGTACGTCAGCTATTCCGAGTCGTTCAATCCGAATTCCTACGCGGACAGCGCCGGCAATCCTCTCGCACCGACTGACGGTACACAGTGGGAAGCAGGCCTGAAGTATCAGCCGCCGGGTACCGACAATCTGTTCACCGCCTCCTTGTTCCACATTGATCAGGAGAACCTGGCGACCAACCTGCCGCAGGAAAACTTCTATCGCGCTGTAGGCGCTGTCCGTTCTCAGGGTCTGGAACTGGAAGCGCACATGCAGCTGACCGACAACCTGAAAGTCCTCGGCAGCTACACCTTCACCGACATTGAATACTCGAAGTCGATGACCAGCACCTTGAGCACACCGACCAATTTGATCGAGAACAAGGGCAACTCGCCAACCCAGGCGCCACGACATATGGCATCGCTGTGGGCGGACTACAAGTTCGACAGCGCGGCACTCGACGGGCTGCGACTGGGCGGTGGTGTGCGTTATGTCGGCTATAGCTGGGCGGATGCAGAGAACACCATGAAAGTGCCGTCCTACACATTGTTCGACGCATCGATTGGCTATGACCTCGGCAAGGTCGGTCTGAAGGGTGTCGACGTACGCCTGAATGCGAACAATCTGACCAACGAATCCTACGTAGCCTCCTGCGCCAGTCTGGACTTCTGCTACATGGGCGAAGAGCGCAACGTCGCCGCGACGGTCAGTTACCAGTTCTAAGCCTTTGTCTTGTGCATAGAAAAGCCAGCCCCTGATTTCAGGGGCTGGCTTTGTCGTATCTGTGGGGAATTTTCATGCGTTCGTTTCTGGTTTTATTGCACCGGTATATCGGATTGGCCACGGCGGTTTTTCTGCTGCTGGCCGGGATCACGGGGAGCATTCTGGCGTTCAACCATGAGCTGGATGAGTGGTTGAATCCGGAGTTTTACGCGGCCTCGGCCGAGGGGGAGCGTCTGCCGCCAGGTGAGCTGGTTGATGTGGTGCAATCGGCCCATCCGAAGTTGCAGGTCTGGTACATGGAGTACCCGAATGAGGCAGGCCACACGGCATTGCTGGCGGCGGTTCCGCGAAATGATCCCGCGACGGGCGAACCGTATAAAGAACGCAACCAGGTGTTCTACCTCGACCCTGTCAGTGGCGAGCAGAAAGGCCAGCGTTATTGGGGCGAATGCTGCTTTCAGCGTGAGAACTTTGTTCCGTTCATTCTCGAGTTTCACTACAACCTGACACTGCCCGGCAACTGGGGTTTGCTGTTGATGGGGTTGGTGGCCATCGCCTGGGTAATCGATTGCTTCATCGCCCTCTGGCTGACGTTGCCGAGGGGTAAACCGTTCTGGAAGAAGTGGTCGAACGCCTGGAAGATCAAGGGTGGGCATGCCTATCGACTCAACTTCGATCTGCACCGGGCGGGGGGCTTGTGGCTGTGGTTGTTATTGCTGCCGATAGCCGTCAGCAGTGTGGCGATGAACCTGCCGAGCCAGGTCTTCAAACCCGCGGTGTCGCTGTTTTCTCCGATTGAACCGAGCGTGTATGAGGCGCGAGGACGAATGCCTGCCGAAGAGCTGGGGATCACCCGATTAAGTTATCAACAGGCATACGAAAGGGCACAACAGGAGGGGAAAAGGTTGGGGCTGACGGCGGCGATCGGCGAGGTGTATTACAGCTTTGAGTACAACTTTTACGGTGCGGGGTTTGGGCAGCATGACACCGAGGCCCACGGCAAATCCTGGTTGTTCTTCCACGGTACTGACGGGCGATTACTGGGGCAGGAGATCGCAGGAGAAGGGACATTGGGAGAGCGGTTTTATCGATTGCAGTTGCCGATACATGGGGGACGGATCATAGGCTTCACCGGGCAAGTGATGATCGCGATATTGGGTGTTCTGATTGCAGGGTTGTCGGGAACTGGCGTCTACATCTGGTGGCGCAAATGGCAGGCTCGTCGGAGCAGCAAGGCACGCAAAGCGGTTTGAATATCGGACTTTTGTGAGCACTGAAACGACAAAACCCCTGTCTGCGTTAGCAGACAGGGGTTTCGGAATTCAATCTTGACGATGACCTACTCTCACATGGGGAAACCCCACACTACCATCGGCGATGCATCGTTTCACTTCTGAGTTC
>NZ_POHV01000217.1:0-259 GCF_002884345.1 Pseudomonas sp. GW456-12-10-14-LB2 | reverse complement strand
GTTCTCGAACACCACGGCAGTGATCGTGGATCGCAAGGAGTCCGTTGTTGCCGCGGAAGTGGCGAAACGCTACGCGGAGCGTGGCTTTCTGCCGATGCACACGCTTGTCACCAACGATCCGCCCTCGCACACGCGGTATCGCTCACTGGTCGACAAAGTGTTCACAGGTGCGTTCGTCAAGACTCTGGAACCGCATATCCGCGAGCTCTGCGAGGCGCTGATTGATGACTTCGCGGCGGCTGGCCGTGCCGAGCTGCTG
>NZ_POHV01000216.1:0-259 GCF_002884345.1 Pseudomonas sp. GW456-12-10-14-LB2 | reverse complement strand
CATTATGGCACCGCCATCTTCTTTGAGATGATCCGCGCCGGCTTTGTGGCCTGCTTCGGATAATTCGATGACCCCTCGTACCGCACGTCTTCTGCTCGTTCTCGGCGCTTTCATCACCGGGCTCGTTCTGTTTTCGACCGTGGTGTTCATCATCACCGGCCGTACGCCCACGCCGATTGCGGGACCGTCGGCAATCGGAGGGGCCTTCCAGCTCGTCGATCAGAATTCCAAGCCGATCACCGACAAGGACATCAAGGGA
>NZ_POHV01000215.1:0-259 GCF_002884345.1 Pseudomonas sp. GW456-12-10-14-LB2 | reverse complement strand
GAGAAGGCCGAGCGGACATAGGCCGCGAGCCGCTCTTCCCATTGGGTCGCGACAACAGGCTCGACGGCCGCCGCCTTGATCGTCTGCATGCCGACGACGGCTTCGACGAGAAGCTGCTGGCTCTCGGCGCCGCGATTGAATTTCTCGTTGAGGCGGTCGCTCAGGAACGGCCGCGCCAGCGCCGCGATGACGAGATAGAGCGGGATCGTCGCGAGAACGATCAGCGTCAGCTTCCAGGAATAGGCGAACAGGACTGCGA
>NZ_POHV01000214.1:0-260 GCF_002884345.1 Pseudomonas sp. GW456-12-10-14-LB2 | reverse complement strand
CACCTTGACGACGTCAGCGTCGGCCAATTCATCGCCGAAAGATTTGGTGACGAGGTGAGCCGCGCCGTCGTCGACCCGCTACTGGGGGGTATTCACGCCGCCGACCTCAACACGTTCTCGCTAGCAGTTGCCGCCCCCGCTTTGGAGCAGACGGTCAGGAACGGCGACTCCATCGTCGCCGGAACTCTCAAACGCAATGCTGCCGGACGGTGGTCGCAGCTCCGCCATCATTCACAGCGATCCGGTCCGCGCACCCCCGC
>NZ_POHV01000213.1:0-260 GCF_002884345.1 Pseudomonas sp. GW456-12-10-14-LB2 | reverse complement strand
CTCTACGACGGGCTGGCCCGGGGGCCCGCGGCCGAGGTGGCCCTCTACGTCTTCGACCTGGGAGGACCCGCGTGAGCGTCGATCTGGTTTCCTTCGCGGAGGGCGAGGCGGCCCTCGACTGGCTGGGGGTGGCCCGCGCCATCGAGGCGGGGCACCGCCGGCCGCGCGCGCGGACCGAGGACGTGCTGATCCGGCGCGGCCCCGACACGCTGCTCAACCGCTCGGCCTGGATCGACGGCCTGGGGATCGCGGTCAAGGTG
>NZ_POHV01000212.1:0-260 GCF_002884345.1 Pseudomonas sp. GW456-12-10-14-LB2 | reverse complement strand
AGCCGCGTCCGCGAGCAGGGGCACCTCGCTACGACCGGCGACCACGCCTCCGCGATGCAGGAGCTGCGCGCCGTGCTGGCGAGCCGCGAGCCGCTCTACGCCCGGGCCCCGGCCACGGTGGACACCTCCAACATCCCGGTCCAGACGATGCTGGACCGCCTGACGGCGGCGATCGAGGCGCGGTTCGGGCAGCCCGTGCCGCTGGCGGACTGACCCGCCGCCGGTCGCTGACAGCCATGCGACCGATGCGACCTCAGGGC
>NZ_POHV01000211.1:0-260 GCF_002884345.1 Pseudomonas sp. GW456-12-10-14-LB2 | reverse complement strand
AGCTCGGCCTGCACCACGTCGTCATCACCTCGGTCGACCGCGACGACCTGAAGGACGGCGGCGCCGAGCATTTCGCCCGCACCATCGCGGCGATCCGGCGGGCGAGCCCCGGCACGACGATCGAGATCCTGACCCCCGACTTCCTGCGCAAGGACGGGGCGCTCGAGGTCGTGGTCGCCGCCAAGCCCGACGTGTTCAACCACAATCTGGAGACCGTGCCGGCCAAGTACCTCACGGTGCGGCCGGGCGCGCGCTACTTC
>NZ_POHV01000210.1:0-261 GCF_002884345.1 Pseudomonas sp. GW456-12-10-14-LB2 | reverse complement strand
ACTGGGTGCATTACGATGGCTGATCTCGCGACACCGGATGACGTTTCGCCCCCGCGCAATCCACGCCGACGCGCGCTCATCTATCACGTCGTGCTGTGCCTCGCCTCGATCGCCATGCTGTATCCGCTGCTGTGGATGCTGGCGAGCTCGTTCAAGCCGGACAGCGACATCTTCGGCACCACCTCGCTATGGCCGCGCAATTTCAGCCTCGCCGCCTATTGGCGCGGCTGGTCAGGCTTGCAGGTCACCTTCGGCAAATTC
>NZ_POHV01000209.1:0-261 GCF_002884345.1 Pseudomonas sp. GW456-12-10-14-LB2 | reverse complement strand
ACCTCGCGCCGGTCAACCGTGACGAGCCTGACATCTTCCCGCGCGAGCCGGCGCACGATGGCGCTGCCGACCATGCCGCGATGGCCGGCGACGTAGACGACCTTGCCCTTCAGCTCAAACGGTACGCTTGCCATTCGCGACATCCCGTTTGGCCTCCGTCAGATCGCTCGCCATCATCTCTTCGACGAGCTGCGCAAAGCTCCGCTTCGGCTTCCAGCCCAGCACCTGCCGCGCCTTGCTGGCATCGCCGATCAGCAGATC
>NZ_POHV01000208.1:0-261 GCF_002884345.1 Pseudomonas sp. GW456-12-10-14-LB2 | reverse complement strand
GTCCAGCGCCGCGCGGATCTTGCCGACCTGACCGGCCTCCCAGGCGTCCCAGCGCTGGGATTCGGGGCGCAGCACCCGCTCGTAGCGGGTGAGCAGCGCCGCATCGAGCAGGCCGTCGGCGAGCGCCTGCCGGGTCAGCGCGTCCCAGCGGGCGGCCCCCTCGGGGAACAGGTGCGGCCCGGACGAGAGGCCGTCGAGGTACTCGCAGATCACCCGGCTGTCGTAGAGGGCGGTACCGTCCTCCAGCACAAGGGCGGGGAT
>NZ_POHV01000020.1:0-122125 GCF_002884345.1 Pseudomonas sp. GW456-12-10-14-LB2 | reverse complement strand
GTATGAGGCCGGGGTGGGCAAGACGCTGGGGCACATTGCGCTGGTGGTGGCGCTGGGGACGATGCTCGGCAAGATGATGGCCGAGTCCGGTGGCGCCGAGCAGATGGCGCGCACGCTGATCGAGCGCTTTGGCGAGAAGAACGCGCACTGGGCGATGGTGTGCATTGCGTTTCTGGTGGGGCTGCCGCTGTTTTTCGAAGTCGGTTTCGTGTTGCTGGTGCCGATTGCCTTTACCGTGGCGCGGCGGGTCGGCGTGTCGATTCTGATGGTCGGCCTGCCGATGGTTGCCGGTCTCTCCGTGGTGCATGCGCTGGTGCCGCCGCACCCGGCGGCGATGCTGGCGGTGCAGGCGTATCAGGCGTCGGTCGGGCAGACCTTGCTGTATGCGATTGCCATCGGCATTCCGACGGCGATCATTGCCGGCCCCCTATACGCCAAGTTCATTGTGCCGCGCATTCAGTTGCCGGCGGATAACCCGCTGGAAAAACAATTCCTCGAACGCGAACCCCGCGACAGCCTGCCGGGTTTCGGCATCACCATGGCGACCATTCTGTTGCCGGTGGTGCTGATGCTGATCGGCGGCTGGGCCAACCTGATTTCCACCCCGGGCAGCGCTTTCAATCAGTTCCTGTTGTTCATCGGCAACTCGGTGATCGCGCTGTTGCTGGCGACGCTGTTGAGCTTCTGGACGCTCGGCATTGCGCAGGGTTTCAACCGCGAATCGATCCTCAAATTCACCAACGAATGCCTGGCACCGACCGCCAGCATTACCTTGCTGGTGGGCGCCGGTGGCGGTCTGAACCGGATTCTGGTGGACGCCGGCGTCACCGATCAGATCGTCGGCCTCGCTCACGAATTTCACCTGTCGCCGCTGATCATGGGCTGGCTGTTCGCCGCGTTGATGCGCATCGCCACCGGATCGGCCACCGTTGCCATGACCACGGCTTCCGGCGTAGTGGCGCCAGTGGCCATCGGTCTGGGTTATCCACACCCGGAACTGCTGGTGCTGGCGACCGGCGCGGGCTCGGTTATCTTTTCCCACGTCAACGACGGCGGCTTCTGGTTGATCAAGGAATACTTCAACATGACCGTGGCCCAGACGTTCAAAACCTGGACGGTGCTGGAAACCCTGATCTCGATTGTCGCTTTCGCCCTGACCGTCAATCTTTCTTACCTGCTGTAGTCGGAGTTATCCGCCATGGACATCCTTTATCAGATCCGCGCCCGTCAGGATTCCTTCAGCGCCGGTGAAGGACGCATCGCCCGTCTGATGCTCGACGACGTAGGATTTGCCGCCTCCGCCAGCCTCGAAGAGCTGGCGCAGCGGGCCGAAGTCAGCACCGCCACGCTGTCGCGCTTCGCCCGCACCGTCGGTTGTCGTGACCTGCGCGACCTGCGCCTGCAACTGGCCCAGGCCAGCGGCGTCGGCAGCCGTTTCCTCGACCCGGCGGGCACGCCCGAACAGTCGGCGTTTTACGGGCAGATCGTCGGCGATATCGAAACCACTCTGCGCCAGCATCTGGCGGCGTTCGATGAATCGCGCTTCGCCGATGCGGTGAAACTGCTGGGCCAGGCGCGGATGATCCACGCCTTCGGCATCGGCGGTTGCTCGACCCTGTGCAGCGACGAATTGCAGGTGCGACTGGTGCGCCTCGGCTACCCGATTGCGGTGTGCCACGACGCGGTGATGATGCGCGTCACCGCCGCCAGCCTCAGCGCCGAGCAGGTGGTGATCGTCTGTTCGCTGACCGGCATCACCCCGGAGTTGCTGGAGACCGTGGCGCTGGCGCGCAACTACGGCGCACGGATTCTCGCCATCACCCGCGCCGACTCGCCGCTGGCGGAACTGGCCGACATCGTCCTGCCGCTGCAAGGCGCCGAGACCTCGTTCATCTACAAACCGACGGCGGCGCGCTACGGCATGCTGCTCGCCATCGACGTGCTGGCCACCGAGCTTGCGCTGGCCAATCCTGAAGATAATCAAGAACGTCTGCGGCGGATCAAACTCGCCCTCGACGAATACCGTGGCGGCGACGATCACCTGCCGCTGGGAGACTGACATGCTGTACGACACCCTGATTCGCAACGCGCTGGTCATCGACGGCAGCAACAGCCCCGGTTACGCCGCCGACGTGGCGATCCTCGATGGCCGCATCGCGCAGATCGGCGACTTGGGCGATGCCCGCGCCACCGATGAAATCGACGCCGCCGGCCGTGTGCTGGCGCCGGGTTTCATCGACGTGCACACCCACGACGACACCGTGGTGATCCGCCAGCCGCAGATGCTGCCCAAGCTCAGCCAGGGCGTGACCACAGTGATTGTCGGTAACTGCGGGATCAGCGCGGCGCCGGTCAGTTTGCGCGGCGATCCGCCGGATCCGATGAACCTGCTCGGCTCGGCGGCGGCGTTCGTCTATCCGCGTTTCAGCGACTACCGCGCAGCGGTGGAATCGGCCAATACCACGCTGAACGTCGCGGCACTGGTCGGGCATACGGCGCTGCGCAGCAATCATCTTGATGATCTGTTTCGCACCGCGACTGACGATGAAATCAGCGCGATGCGCGAGCAGTTGCGTGAAAGCCTGGAGGCGGGCGCCCTCGGCTTATCCACAGGGCTGGCGTATGCGAGCGCGTTCTCGGCATCCACCGATGAAGTCATGCAATTGACCGAAGAATTGAATGCATTTGGCGCGGTGTACACCACCCACCTGCGCAGTGAATTCGAACCGGTGCTGGAAGCAATGGACGAGGCCTTCCGTATCGGCCGCCACGCCCGATCGCCGGTAATCATTTCCCACCTCAAATGCGCCGGTGCCGGTAACTGGGGCCGCAGTCCGCAGTTGCTTGCCTCGCTGGAAGAGGCGGCGAAAACTCACCCGGTCGGCTGCGATTGTTATCCGTATGCAGCGAGTTCTTCGACCCTGGATCTGAAGCAGGTCACCGACGCCCACCGCATCACCATCACCTGGTCGACGCCGCATCCGGAAATGGGCGGTCGCGACCTGATGGACATCGCCGCCGAATGGAACCTGTCATTGCTCGACGCCGCCAAACGCCTGCAACCGGCGGGCGCGGTGTATTACGGGATGGACGAGAACGATGTGCGCCGGATCCTCGCCCATCCGCTGTCGATGGTCGGCTCCGATGGTCTGCCGGAAGACCCGTTCCCGCACCCGCGTCTGTGGGGCGCTTTCCCACGAGTGCTCGGACATTTCAGTCGTGATGTCGGCCTGTTTCCGCTGCACACCGCCGTGCACAAGATGACCGGTCTGTCGGCGGCGCGTTTCGGCTTGAAGGAAAGGGGAGAGATTCGTGAAGGGCACTGGGCGGATCTGGTGTTGTTCGACCCGGCGACCGTGCGTGACGTGGCGGATTTCAACGACCCGCAACGTGCCGCCCAAGGCATTGATGGCGTGTGGATCAATGGCGTGTTGAGTTACCGCGACGGTCAGGCCAACGGCCAGAGACCAGGGCGGTTCCTCGCGCGCCAGGGCGATCTGCGCGACGGCTTTCGTTGAATTTTGCTGACTGCGTCACGGTGATGGCACATTGCAATTAAAGAAAGCCATCACCAAGCCGAATTGCTGACATCCACCCCGGCTACACTCCGGGGCCAATCAGTCAGGGAGCAACCCATGAGCTTCGGCAAAACCACCCCGATCCTGCGGATTTTCGATGAAGCCAAAGCCGTGGAGTTCTACGTCGACTTCCTCGGCTTCAAGATCGATTGGCAGCATCGTTTCGGACCCGGTTTCCCTTTGTACCTGCAAGTGTCGCGCGGCGAGTGTGTGCTGCATCTGTCCGAACACCACGGCGATGCGACACCGGGTTCGGCCTTGCGGATCGAGACCGATGAGCTGGAGGCGTTTCAGCAGCAGTTGCTGGCCAAGGAATACAAGTTTTCGCATCCACAGATTCAGGCCATGCCCTGGGGCAGCCAGGACATGACCATCGCCGATCCGTTCGGCAATCGTCTGGTGTTCACCAACGCGATCAGCCTCTGAGCCAAAAGCCCCCTCACCCTAACCCTCTCCCAAGGGGAGAGGGGACTGACCGAGGTGTCTATCGTCATGCATCGACCTGAAAGATCGTGGCGATTATGGATTCACAGAAGCGTTTTCAGTTCGGCGTAGATCGTGAGTATTTCGCGGTCGGCTCCCTCTCGATTATGGATTCACAGAAGCTCTTTCAGGTCGGCGTAGATCATGAGCATATTGCGGTCGGCTCCCTCTCCCTCCGGGAGAGGGCTGGGGTGAGGGGACTGCTGTGAGCCGTACTCTTACTCGCCACCACCACTAACCCGGTGAGTCTGCCGAAACTCACCGGGCGGCATCCCGCGTCGGCTTTTGAAGGCGCGGTGAAAGGAGCGTGATTCGCTGAAGCCCAGATACTGGGCGATGTCCTGAATCGGCAGGGTGCTGTTGAGCAGGTAATGCTCGGCCAGTTCCTGGCGCAGTTCATCGAGAATCTGCTGATACGACGTGCCGGCCTGATGCAACTGGCGCTGCAGCGTGCGCACCGACACGGCGAGATGCTCGGCCACCTGTTCCTTGCGCGGCAGGCCTTCCTTGAGCAACTGGCGCAGGATGCTTTTGACCCGCTGCTCCAGCGACGCATCCTCCAGGGTCGCCATCAAACTCTGCGCGTGTTCTTCCAGGGTGCGCAGCAAATGTGCATCGGCCTGGCGCAACGGCAATTGCAAATACGGCAGCGGCACGATCAGCGCGGAATACGCCTGATCGAACAGCACCGGGCATTCAAAAAACTGTTCGTACTGCGCCAGCGTCGTGCCCGCCGGGAGTGAGTGTTCCAGCCACACGGCGGCCGGCGACAGTCGGGTATCGGCGATCCAGCGTGCGTATTGCAGCCAGGAGCCGAGTACGTTTTCCACCAGATGCCGGCGAATCCGCGGCCGCTCAAAGCGACAGCTCCAGATCAGGTGTACGTGGCTGTCGTGTACCTCGGCGCGGCTGACACCCATGTCGCCCACCAGTTTTTCGAACGGCATGATGCGGCTCATGGCATCGCCCAATGTCGCGCAATTCATGGTGATGTAACCCAGCACACTCCACGAGTTGGGCAGGACGAAATTCGCCGCGTTGAGGCCGAACAGCGGATCGCCCGAGTGTTCGCAAAAGTAATCGAGCAACCGCTCATGGGTTTCCCCCGGCAAGCGCAGACTGTTGTCGCTCAACTGCTGCGCCTGCAACCCGGCCGCCGCCAACGCAGGCTCGATGGCCAGGCCCAGATGTTCGGCATGGCGCAGGTACTTGAGCAGCGGTGGGACGGAGGTGAAGCCGAGCGATTGCATGACCGAATCCTCTTGATCGAGGCCGCCGTGGGTGGATGAGCGCTCTGAAAGGTAATTTGAATTCGCGAATAAAGTAAATGGCTGACGCTTGCGCGACGTTGGGGGGTGAGGTGATCAGCCCTTGGAGAATTTGAGCGAGACAAGCCTTAAGTCTTTGTGACAAAGCCCGCGTCCTGCGGGCTTTTTCATTGAGCGATCAAGAAGAAGCGGCGAGTGCACCGCACTCGCCACCTCCCGCATCAATCTGTCGGCACGACCTTGTCCAGCGCACGGTTAACGGCCATTTCGGCAATCATCACGATCTGGGCGATGCCTTGCAGGGTCTTACGGTGGCTGCCTTCGACCAGCGCCACGTGATTGTTGAGCATGACGGTGGCGGAGCCGAGGGATTCGCTGGCGTCCACCAACAGAGATTCGGTGTCGGCTTCGGGGTGAGCCTGGTAGAGGGTGTTGGGTTTGTAGGGCGCGGCCATGATGTGGGCGCTGAGTGGGCCCAGGTGATAATCGAGGGCGCGTTCGGCGGCTTCGTTGAAACGTTTCGAGCCGGGGCATTCGTAGGGGGATGCCGGATCCGGGAGGGTTGTGGGTTCGGTGAGCGGTGGGTTTGGCGTTACCTTGAACATGGGTGACTAACCTCTGGTTAGGCCGCACCTTTTCGCCGCTAAGCGAAAGGGTGGCAGCTGTGCGCAAGTTAGCGGACCGGTAAGTCACCCAAAACCCGGCGCACCCGAAGGTGCCATGCGCACAGCCACCATCAAGTGCAGGCTGGCGCCTGACTGGATTCGACATGTGCAACCGTAGGGGACATTCCGAACCGCTAAGTTCGATCACTGGAAATCAGTGACGCAATCAAATTACGCAGCCAGCCCAAGGCGCACAAGCCGGCGGATTCTGGCGTAGCCGTAGGCAACGGCGCAAGGTTTTGTGGGCTTCGGGACGTATCACGGCGTGTCCTTAAACACCTCTGATCAAGCGTGTGTAATTGCATTTCAGAACGCGTCATCCACTTCCTGAAGTTGGCAATTTCCGGGCAAAAAAGAAGGGCAGCTTTTCAGCTGCCCTTCTTTGTACTTCGGTTTTCGTGTGCAGGGTTTACACGCGGAAGTGGCTCACCATCTGCTGCAACTGCCCACCCAACCGCGCCAGTTCAACGCTGGACTTGGCCGTCTCATCACTCGCCGCTGCGGTCTGTTCCGACACGTCACGGACGTTGATGATGCTGCGGCTGATTTCTTCGGCCACGGCGCTTTGCTGTTCGGCGGCTGCGGCGATCTGCTGGTTCATCGACTGGATGTTCGACACCGTGCGGGTGATGTTTTCCAGCGAGTCGCCAGCCTTGCGGGTCAGGGCGACGCTGCTGTCGGTCAGGGCGCGGCTGTTGTTCATCACGGCGGCCACTTGCTGAGTGCCGTTCTGCAGACCGGCCACCAGGCCTTCGATTTCCTCGGTGGATTTCTGCGTGCGCTGGGCCAGGCCACGGACTTCGTCGGCAACCACGGCAAAACCGCGACCGGCTTCACCGGCACGGGCGGCTTCGATGGCAGCGTTGAGGGCCAGCAGGTTGGTCTGTTCGGCCACAGCCTTGATCACGTCCATGACGCTGCCGATCTTGTCGCTTTCCTGTTGCAGCACGCTCATGGCTTCGGTGGAGCGCACCACTTCGCTGGCCAGACGCTCGATCTGGGCGATGGCTTCGTTCACCACTTTGTCGCCTTCGCGGGCTTCGCCGTCAGCGGCAGCTGCGGCTTGCGAGGCTTCTTCGGCGTTGCGCGCGACTTCCTGCACGGTGGCAGTCATCTCGTGCATCGCGGTGGCGACCTGATCGGTCTCGACCTTCTGGCTGTTCACGCCGGCGCTGGTCTGTTCGGTCACGGCCGACAGTTCTTCGGCGGCGCTGGCGATCTGGGTCACCCCGTCGCGGATGCCGCTGATCAGGTCGCGCAGGGTCACGCCCATGCGCGCGATGCCTTGTTGCAGCACGCCGAGTTCGTCGCGGCGGGTGACGATCACGTTCTGGCTCAGGTCGCCGCTGGCGATGCGGTCGACCACAGCCATGGTTTCCTGCAGCGGACGGGTGATCTGACGGGTGATGATGAAGGCAGCGATGATGCCGACCAGCAACGCCAGCAGGGTGCTGATCAGTTGCAGGGTGCGGGCCTGGGCGCTTTCTGCATCACGGCGATCGAGCTGGATCTGATACAGCTGCTCGCTCAGGGTCACGATGGTCGCGCCCTGATCGGTCATTTCCTTGCGCGCCTGCACCGCATCGGTGTTGGCGTTCTTGAAGGCCTGCAAGGCGCTGCGGTAGTTGGTCAGTGCGGTTTCCAGCTGACGCAGGGCGTCCTGTTGGGTGCTGGCGAAATGCATGTTCAGTGGCTTGAGGCTGGCGATGGCCACGTCCAGTTGGCCGACGGCTTTCTGCTCGGTCTCGGCGTTGGCGGTGGCGGTATAGCCACGCACTTCGTAGCGCGCCAGGATGAACGCTTCCTTGGCGGCGGTGACGGCCTGGAACTGCTCGAAACGCTCATCGCTCAGCGGCATTTGCTGGACGCGGTTGCTCAGCGCTTCGATCAGGCCGTAGGCCGTCGCGGCACTGGTGGCCATCGAGTCGCGCGCCGTGTTGCCGGTGCGGTAGGCGTTACGCATCTTGTTGAGCGAAGTCTGGTACTCGGCGATGGTCGCCGCCTGCTCCTTGAGCAGTTTGACGTTTTCCGGGCTCTTGAAGCTGCTGATCAGCTTCTGCTGTTGGGCGGCGAAACCGTCGAGGGTGGTCTGCACGTTCTGCGCGGCGGTTTCGTCGCCGTTGGTCAGCATGTATTGCAGGCGCACCACGCGCAGTTTGGTCAGGCCAGCGTTGAGCTGGGTGATGTCGCTCATCCAGTTGCTGCGGTCAATCAGGCCGCCCAGGCTGGTCCAGCCGGTGAGCGCCAGGATGCAGGTCAGGGCCAGGACGAGGCCGAATCCGAGCCCCAGTTTCAGGTTCACGCTGATGTTGCCGAACCAGCTATTCATCAAAAATCCTCCAGAAAAACGTTGTGCGTCTTGATCGTCGGTCAGGCTGGAAGATTGTTGTTTTTTTGCGCCAGCAAGGGTGTAAGCAGGACTGTATCGGCCGCAAATCCGAGAGCTGAAAGGTTTTTGTCCTACGGAATTTGTAACAGGCACTCACAAGACTTTTTTCACATGGGTTTCACTGCCTGCCCACGCCGTGCTCTCTAACCTCGCCGCATCGAATGACACCTGATGGCGGCTTTTTGTGGAATTGCGACTGAGTCTGTTCGGCGTCAAGCGCTCGATTGATCTGAGCGGTCTGACCCGTTTTCGAAACACCTGGGTGGTCTTGGCGGCCTCGGTGCTGGTCATTCCGCTGACCCTGTGGCTGCTCGCCCCGGCGGCGGTGCCGGACCTTGCCCACGGCAATGTGGCCGGCGCGCAGGCGCTGAAGGACGGTTGGAGCAAAGGCGACATCATCGTGCTGGTGCGTCACGTCGAGCGCTGCGACCACTCGAAAGCCCCGTGCCTGAGCGGCCACGATGGCATCACCGATCGCTCGCGCAGTGTCGCGGTGAGCGTCGGCGCGCAGTTCGAGCAGTTGGGTCTGGACAAGGCCGACGTCTACAACAGCCCGATGGTGCGTACGGTGCAGACCGCCGGCTACATGTTCAACAAGGCCGCGACCGGCGAAGACTGGTTGATCAGTTGCAAGGGCCGGATGTTGCAGGATGCGCTCGCGCACAAGGTCCCGGGACGCAACCTGATTCTGGTGACCCACAGCGAATGCATGGCGCAGCTGGAAAAAGACCTCAAGGTGCCGGCCTCGACCCTCGGGTACGGCGCATCGCTGTTTGTTTCCGCCGCCAGCCCGGCGGCCCCACAAATGCTCGGCTTCATTGAAGCCTCCGACTGGCGCACGGTGACCACCCGATGAAATCACGCTTTTATGCTTACAATTTCGGCATCCCGCTGCTCTGCGCAGCCGTGGTTTTTCTGATGTTCGACATGACCAACATCGACATCGCTTTCAGCAATTTGCTGTTCGATCCACTGACCCACACATTTCCGCTCGACAAGATTCACTTCTTTGAAAAACTGACCCACAAGTGGGCGCGGATCATTCCGAACTGGACCGCTGAAATCGCCTTGATCGGCGCCGTGTTGTCGTTGGTCTGGCCGCTGGTGAAACCGCAAAGGCATCCGCGTCTGGGCGGGTTTCTCGAGCGCAGTAAAGTCGCGCCGGTGCTGCGCTTTGCCGCCGAGCACCGTAGGGATTTTCTGTTTGTGGTGGTGGCTTTCGCGGTCTGCACCGGGGTGATCCATTTCCTCAAGTCGCACACCAGCGTTTACTGCCCGATCGAAACCACGCTGTACGGCGGAAAGATGCCGCACATCGAGTGGTACAACAATTTCCAGCTGTTCCACGAAGCGGGTGAAGGGCGTTGCTGGCCGGGCGGTCATGCTTCCGGTGGCTTCACCATGCTGGCGCTGTATTTCGTGGCGCGTCGTTACCAGTGGCGTTTCTCCAGCGCGTTGTTGTGGGGCTCGCTGCTGCTCGGTTTTGTCTACGGCACCACGCGGGTCCTACAGGGCTGGCACTACATGTCCCACACGTTCTGGGCCGGCATTTTCGTGTGGCTGGCGTGTTTGCTGGCGGCGCTGGCGTTTTACGGGCAGGCTCGTCTGGAGTTGCCGGTGTTGAGCAAGCGTGAGCGGAAGGTGTTCGCTGCACAGCCTGAGGTTTCTCTCTGAGTCCTCGCCGCTGAAATGAAAAACCCGCCATCACCGGCGGGTTTTTCGTTTGTGCTGTCGTGGTTTCAATAGCCCACGAAGTAATACGCCTGGCGCCCGACCATCATGGTCTTGTGGACTTTCAGCGGGGCGGCGGGTTCGCTGTCTCCCGACATCACGGCGATGTGCGAGGGAGATGCACTGAGAAACTCCCGGAGCTGCGCATCGGTATCCAGGCCCTTCAGGACGCTTTGGGTGTAGAACACGCTGGCACCGCCGACCCGTTCGTTGGCTTGAAACAACGCGACTTGATTGCCGCTCGCCTGCAGGGCCTGAATGTGTTCGGTCAGCGGCAGGAACGACAGGTGTTTATCGGCGTTTGGCAGTGCCCATTGCGCGGCGCCTAGGTAGCTGGCGATGACCACCGTCAGTATCCCCGCCACCACTGTCTGACGATGACGGGCGATTCGTCCGACAAAACCGTTCTTGTGATCCTTCAACTTGTCGAACAGCACGCCCGCGTATTCCGCTGCGATCACCGCCGCTGCGGGTGTCATCGACATCAGGTACACCGTACGTTTGCTCGAGGCCAGGGTCAGCAGGATGAACTGCGCGATGATCCACAGGCTGAAAAATAGCAGGTAACGGTTGGCCTTCAGCTCCTTGCGAAAATGCCACAGGCCCAGGTAGACCAGAATGTTCCACGGTAGGAACGCCTGCGGCAGCTTGGCAAGGTAATAGTAGAACGGCTCGTAGTGCCCGGCTTCGACGAACGATCCGCTGAAACGTCCAACGCTGTTGGTCAGCAACACTTCGCTGACCGCCTGGACGCCGCCACGCTGATAGAGCACGGCGAGCCAGATCATCAGCGGGATCAGGCCGACCAGGGTCAGCAAACCCGGACGCAGCCAGTCCGTCAGCTTGAAGCGCTTGTCCATCAGGTTGTCGGCCAGCAGAAAAGCGAAAATCACCACGCCCGGCATCGCCAGCCCGAGCACGCCTTTGCTCAGCGTGGCAATCGCAATCCCGACCACAAACAGCAACGAACTGCCCGGGTTCGATGCTCGCTGCGCCTGAAAGAACGCCAACAGTGCCGTGGTCACGCCGAGGGCGAGCAACGCATCCTCGCCGACGCCGCGTACGTTGCTCCAGTAACTGGCCATGGTCGCCAGCAGAATTCCCGCCGTCCAGGCGATGGCCTTCGGGCGATCGAAGCGACGCAGCATTGCATACAGCAGCATCACGCTGAGCAACCCGGCCACCGCCGACGCCAGTCGCACCGCCCAGGGCGAGACGCCGAAAACGCGCAGGGCGCCGGCGTCCAGCCACAGGCTCAGGGGCGGTTTTTCCAGGAAGGGCTCACCGAACAGACGCGGTGTCACCCAGTCGTTGTCCAGGTGCATTTCCATCGCAATGCCCGCAACCCGGGCCTCGGTGGAACCTTGCAGTTGATGGCTGCCGAGGGCGAAAAAGAACAGCAGAGCGGCAAGCAGAAGCAGGGAAGAGGCGGCACGCGACATGGGTTCAGGCAACCGGAAGTGAGCGGAAACCCGAGCTTACGCGGCCAATCCTTAATAAATTGTGAACGTCACGACAGCGGCCGCGACCAGCGTTGCTCCGGCGCTTCAAAACGCGGATTGACCCGCGCCGTCAGCACATGATCCTGCCAGCGCCCGGCGATATTCAGATAGGCCTTGGCGTAGCCCTCACGCTCGAACCCGAGACGCTCAAGCAACCGGGCGCTGCGTTCATTGCCGGGAATGTAGTTGGCCATGATCCGGTGCAGGTTCTGGGTGTCGAACATGTAGGCGATGGCTGCTTCCAGCGCTTCCTGCATCAACCCCTTGCCCTGATGCGCCTCGTCGATGTGATAACCCAGATAGCACGCCTGAAACGCACCGCGAATGATCCCGCTGAAATTGCAGGCGCCGATCATCTGCTCACCATCCGGGGTCAGCAACGCCATATGCACCGCCAGCCCGGCTTCGAAGGCACTGGCCTGTATTTCAAGGCGCCGGCGGATCTGTTCCGTGGAGAAATAATCGGTGGTACGGATCGGCGACCACGGCGCGAGGTGACGTTGATTGCGCTGGTAGAACGCGCTTTCCAGCGCCGCTTGATCCGGGTCGAGTACCGCGAGCGTCAGGCGTTGACAGGGCAGGGTCAGCAGCGGCATCGGGTGCTCCGGAAGCAGGGAATGATTGACAGAATTGTCCGGCCGGACGGAAAACACAACTGGATCGCCGAACGCAGAGCACTATAAATTTCCCTGATTCACTTCACATCCGGTTATGAGATGCGTCGTTCAAGGAGGACATGATGGAATGGGCATTCAAGGCGGGGGAGCAGTCGCTGCGACTGATACCGGCGGATCCGGCGTTTTACTCGTTGTTTCAGCAGGCGCTGAACGCCAGTTACCTCGATCATTCGGAATTTCTGCCTTGGCCGCGTAAGTACACCAACGCGGAGCAGGCGCTCGAGTTTCTGCTGAAGGCCCAAAAAGAGTTCAACAGTGAAACCGGCGAGCGACGATGGCTGATCGTGACCGAGGACGGGCAAGCGCTGATCGGTTGCATCGGACTCAAGCCCCGCTCGCGCAACCGCTACGTCGTGGGTTATTGGGCCAACACCGAGCAATCGGGCAAGGGCTACATGCGCGCCGCCCTCACGCACCTGCTCAACAACCTTCCTGAATTCACCTTTTACCTGACGGCGTCCTCTGCCAATGCGCGAAGCCGGCGTCTGGCCGAGGCTGTCGGGTTTGTGTTGATCAGGATCCACCCAGGGGCCCGGCAATCGGAACGGCACGGCGAGCAAGACACCTGCGTCTATCGCCTGCCAGGCAAAACGCAGGCGAAAAAAAGCCCGCAGGAGCGCGGGCGAACCGTAGTTTCTTGAATGAGCGAGGCCAATGTACACGGCCATCACCGCCGCCGGGGTGAAGAAAAGTTCATGTCGATGAACGACTTGCGTCATCGACGAGCGGTCGTTTTTCAGTGCACGACAGGCGCCGTCGTACGGGGCACCAGATTCACCGGATCAAGGTTCTCCACGGCCCGATTGACCAGCATTTCAGTCATGATCGACAGCTGCCGGATCGCCAGCAACCGGCTGCGCTGAGAACTTGTGAAATCATCGGCGATGTTCGCCGTCATCATGTTGAGCGCCGCCAGGGTTTCGCAGGCATGGGTCAGCAGAGTGGCCGTATCCACGTCGGTGCGCACGGAGAAAATCTCGTTGAAAGGCAGGGTGCGACGCGGCTTTCTCACGTACTCCTGAGGCTGGGCAAGCACAGCCGGTTCTTTCGATTCGGTTTCGTGAGGCGGTGTTTGATCAGGCAGGCTTGGGGTGTCTTTTTTCATGACGAGGCTCCATGGTTTCAGGCTCCCGGCGAATCCCTTTGGTAAACCATCTGCCGGGTTGCAGCGGAGCGCGAAGACTAGCGTTTGGAAGCATCTTGAACCAGTTCATGAAAGTCGACGCGGGTTGCGGGAAATTTCCCAGGACGTTGGGTGGGGGTGTTGTCTGGATGTAGAACGGCAAATGCGACAAGGCCCGCGTTGGGAGTTGGTAAGCCGGGGGGATTTGAACCTTGGTTATAGATATTTGATTTAAATCAGCTTTATAGGTTTAAGTTTTTCTGTGGAATACCGATTGGAATACCTTTTCCCTAAGTCTTTCCGAACCTACGACCGGGCTCGGATGCACGGCCTGATCGCAGCGCGGTTAGTGAATTAAGCCGAAATATGAATCGTCCCACAGTCATGGCTTTCGTCGGCATCGATTTGGCTACCGTTATCCTGGTTCAAGCTCCTCGGTGCTATGTGCGACGGGTTAAAGCTTTGCCATGCCTAATGACTTCACTCTGGAGAAGGGGTTGTCGATGCAATAGGGCCGGTAGTTTGAGATCCACTTGAGGCAACTAACTTTCACCCGCGACAGCATCGCCGCCGCTGCGGTCGCAATCGTCGTGGATCAGGGTAAAACCTAGATCATCACTTCCGCTCTGGGGCGGGTGAAAGGCGGGCTTACTAGGTTTTACCCTACCTAACCCTGCCTAACCCATGCAGGCAGGTTTGACTACGTGTAAGCTCCCCCTCTAATACCTATACAGCAATTAGGGCTTTGCTATGGACGACCGCTGGCTATCCGTCGATGAAATCGCCGATTACCTAGGCGTAGCCAAAGACACCATCTATACCTGGGTGACCTCTAAAGGCATGCCTGGGCATAAGGTTGGGCGCTTCTGGAAATTCAAAAAGGAAGACGTGGACACCTGGGTGCGAGAAGGCGGTGCCGCTGCGAGTACTGATGACTTTGACAACAAGGAGCCGCGCAATGCCTAAGCAGCGCTCCACACAGGACAGCAATGACATGAGCGACCTTGATCAAGAATCCCAAGCGCCAGAGCGCGCGCTCGAAGAGGGCAAGGTCTTTGATTACATCACCGGCAACCCGGTGAAAGACAGCGACAAAGAAAAGGTTCGCCAGCGCATTGCGCGCGCCATCATCCATGAGTACGGAATCGCGGCCGAAGACATGGAGCCCGACTTCAAGGTCAAGGTGCTGGGCAAGAATCGCAAGCTCGACATCGCGATCTTTAAGCCGGGCCAGGCGCACACTTTAGACAACCTTTACCGTGCTGTGGTGATTGAGAAAGAGCCCAAGATCGGTACTAAGGGGGCCTATCGCATGCGTGATCCAGAAGAGGCGCGCAAAGAGTTCGAGGTGCTGGAGGCCGTGATGGCTGAGGTCGATAGCTGCGATTACGGGCTGTGGACCAATGGACTGGAGTTCTTCTTTTTCAAGAAGGAGGTCACCCGCTTCGATACCAAGTTCAAGCCCATCGGTGACTGGCCATTGGGAGATGATTCCTTCAGTGTTGAAGGTCGCTCCATGGGGCGGATGCGCCGTGCAGATCCAGTGATGCTGCGTACCGCTTTTCGTCGTTGCCATAACTACATTCATGGTAACGAGGGTATGCCCAAGGACGCCGCTTTCTGGCAGTTCCTGTACCTCATCTTTTGCAAGATGTATGACGAACAGCAGCCCAATGAGGCTCGAGGTTTCTACGTAGGCCCCTTCGAGCCTTTTGATACGGAAGGCCAGAAAGCTATTCGCCTACGGATCAAGCCGCTCTTTGAGCGAGTGAAGAAGAAGTATGACGGCCTGTTCAAGGGGAATGAAGAAATTACTCTGTCCGACCGGGCATTGGCTTTCATTGTCTCGGAGCTGGCTCGTTACGACTTCGGGCGTACTGATGTTGATGCCAAAGGTGCTGCCTATCAGGAGATCGTAGGAACTAACCTGCGTGGAGATCGCGGCCAGTATTTCACACCGCGAGGGGCCATCAGTCTCGTTGTTAAGATGCTCGCACCTAAAGAGCACGAGCGTGTGTTGGATTCGTCGTGCGGTACGGGGGGCTTCCTGGTTGAGACTCTGAACTACCTGAACAAGGTCTTCCACGAAGAAAAGCGCATCAAGGCAGGCGATGAGAACACTGAAGAGTTCCTATCCATCCGAGATCGGCTGGCCAACTACGCAGCCAAGAACCTGTTCGGTGCTGATTTCGACCCTTTCCTGGTAAGGGCTGCTCAGATGAACGTGATGATGGCAGGCAACTCGCTGGGCCACCTCTATCACATGAACTCGCTGGAGTTCCCAGTGGGACATCTCCCGGGCGTTCAGGCAGCGAGAGAGTCTATCCCGCTCGGTACGATTGATGTCTTGATGACCAACCCACCGTTCGGATCTGACATTCCCGTTACCGAAAAGACCATCCTTGAGCAGTATGAGCTAGCCCGCCGTTGGGAGCGACAAGGCGATGGTTTTGTGATGACCAACGCCATAAAGCCAGCAGTGTCACCGGAAGTCTTGTTCATCGAGCGCTGCGTGAAATGGCTCAGGCCGGGAGGCCGAGCGGGCATCGTTCTGCCTGATGGAATCTTGGGCAACCCTGGTGACGAGTACATCCGTTACTGGATTCTTCGCCATTGCTGGGTGCTAGCCAGCATCGACTTGCCAGTGGAATCGTTCATCGTCGAGGCAAACGTCAACATTCTCACCAGTCTACTGTTCATCAAGCGTAAGCCTGCGGAAGTCATTCAGGCAGAGGATTTGGGTCAGGAAAAGGACTATCCCGTGTTTATGGCAGTAGCTGATAAAGTCGGCTTCGATCGCCGTGGCAACACACTGTACAAGCGTCACCCTGATGGTGAAGAAATACTCGTAGATGTTAGTCACGAAGAGAAAGTCCGTATCGGTGGGGGCCTTCATGTACGTACGCTTCATCGCAAAGAGCGCATCCTAGACGATGACCTGCCCGAAATCGCTAAGGCCTATGCCGAGTTCCGTGCCAAACACCCGGAGCCCAGCAAATGATCACGCGACTTGAGGCTACACGCTATCGCTGCTTTGAACACCTGGGCGTTGATGTCGGTGACTTTCGGGTACTGGTCGGTGCCAACGGCTCGGGAAAAACCACGCTGCTAGATCTTCCGGTGCTGTTCGGCGACTTGCTACGTGCTACAAATGTCTCCGCTCCCTTCATGGAGCGCCGCCCTGAGCTGCCCCCTCGTGCGGGTAATCTGAATGAACTCGTCTTTGCTGGACGCGGCAGCGATTTTTCGCTGGCTGTTGAGGCGCGTCTTCCGGACGATGTGCAATCTAGGGTGCTTGAAGGCATGTTTGTTAGAAAGCGAACGGAGCGGTCGCGTCAGGTATTGCAGGAAGATCGCCGTCGCTGGCCAACCCACATTCGTTATGAGATTGGCTTGCGGATCGGTGCCGATCAGGCTCTGCAGGTGGCTTATGAGTACCTGTTCATGTTTCCTGAATCGGACGGGCCTGACCGCCGTCAAGCAGGTTTTCATGGAGTTTCTGCTGGCAGTAAGAAGCACTGGCACCTGACGCTTAAGCGCGAGATTGGCTACGATTCTGAGTTTACGCCCGAGACGCCGCAGGCTAGCGCTGCCAAAGTAGGTCTGCCTGAAACACTGCTTGCCATGCCTCGTGTGCTGTTCGAGTCCGAGGCGGGCTATCCTGCTGCCCGTTGGTTGCACGGTTTGCTGACCACTGATGCAGTGTTTCTGGAGCCCGACTGGTCGGCCATGCGCCAAGCCAGCCCGCCGGGGCAACCCAAGGTAATAACGGCCAATGGCCGCAATATTCCCTGGCTTGCACTGGAGCTAAAGCGAGAGGGCGCAACAGAGGGCGCCCCAGCGGTATTCCGCAGTGAACGCTATGCCGACTGGATTGCACATGTGCAAACCGCATTGCCGCAGGTGACCGACATTGATGTGCGTGAGCGCGAAGACGACCACCACGCATACTTCGTGGTCAGCTACAAGGGCGATTTCAAGGTGCCATCACTCGGTTTGTCTGATGGTACTTTACGCATCCTGACTCTGACGCTGTTGCCTTACCTTAGTAAACACCCTGCCATCCTTGTGACCGAGGAACCTGAGAACGGTATTCATCCGCGCGCCATTGAGGCCGTTCTGCAATCGCTTTCATCGATGTACGACAGTCAGGTATGGGTGTCATCGCACTCACCTGTGGTATTGGCTCGCGCCAAGCTGGAACAATTGTTGTGCGCCAGGCTCGCTAGCGAAGGAGGCGTGGAGATGCTTTCGGGTATCGATCACCCGCGCTTGCAAAAATGGCGTGGTGGTATTGATCTTGGTAGCCTTTTTGCGGCGGGGGTGCTGGGATGATGAACAAACGCCCCTGTGTCATCTTGGTCGCCGATAGCAACATGGCCGCTACCTTCCGAGGCTATTTCAATCGCGACGGATGGAATCTGAGTCTTGGCTGTGCGCCCTTTGAGATAAACACCGATGTCGGTGCTGACCTGCTTGTCGATGAGGGCGGGAACGATCCAGGCGTGTATACCAAGGGCCATGAGCTGCTACGTCCCTACCAAAACAGTCACCACTGTGCATTGGTGGTTCTGGATTGTGAGTGGGAAGGGTCACCGGGCAAGATCGCCATTGTTGAGCGCATCACGGCACGTTTAGTGGCAAGTGGCTGGTCTGAGAATGCGGTCAAGGTTATCGCGATTGATCCGGAGTTAGAGAACTGGCTGTGGCAAGACAAACCACAAGTAGCGGACGCGCTTCGCTACAAGGAAGACAAGCCCCTGCGCCAACATCTAGCCGATAGTGGCTGGTGGCCACTTGGCATTGCTAAGCCGCCTCGGCCAAAAGAGGCGGCAGAGTGGGTCATGAAGCAAACACGTCAACCCCGTTCTTCGGCGATTTATCAAAAGCTTGCGGAGCATATTTCGATCAAAGGATGCACAGACGCGGCATTTGTCGAGATGCACGAAGCGTTCCTGGCGTGGTTTCCATTGGAGGTCTCTCCATGACTTTCGCGAGTTTTAAGAACGCGCGCATCGTCCGATCCAGCTGGCTGGATGAAGGCGGGCGACGATTAGATTGCAACCCCTACATGTCCGGTGCGTTGGAGGCCCGGGATGCTTTAAGTCGATTATCGGTTCAGACAGAAAAGTTGGCAGATCTTACCGATGATATCTTCCATGCTGGGCGCGAAGGCAGGCTTTGGGTCGATGATCCCGAGTTTGGTGTTCCATTCTTAGGCAGTTCGGACATTCTCTGCGCAGATCTTTCGCATCTGCCATTAATTGCAAAGCGTCAGGTGGCTAAAAATCCGAAGTTCAAGCTTGGTGAGCAGTGGACGCTTATTACGCGCTCGGGAACGATCGGTCGAATGACCTATGTCAGCAAGGATACGTCTGGAATGGCGTGTTCAGAGCATGTGTTGCGCGTGGTTCCTAAACTAGATCGCATTTTTCCTGGCTACCTATACGCTTATTTGGCTAGCCGCTATGGCGTCCCGCTCGTGGTGTCAGGAACCTACGGTGCCATCATTCAGCACATTGAGCCCGAACATATAGCAGGGCTACCGGTTCCTCGTTTCGGGGATGATATTGAAGGATCCATTCACTCGCTTATTTCCGAGGCCGCAGTATTGCGTGATGAGGCAGGTAGATGTCTCAGCCAAGCGATGAGTGATTTTTTGGCCGCAGCAAATTTACCTGTAATTGAGTCTTGCGGCTCAGTGACCCCGTTTTCCACTTCATCTGTCCCAGCATCGTCTCTCCAGAGGCGCTGTGATGGTTTTTTCCACAGCCGATATCACTCTGATGTAGTTGACGCAATTCGCGATTGCGGTTTGGCTACAACGTCCATAGGGCAGATAGCGCGCGGTATTCAAGAGCCAAATCGTTTTAAGCGTATTGTCCTAGATGCGGATTCTGGAGGCGTCCCTCTTTTTGGTACATCAGCCATATTTTGGAATGATCCCGAACCGTCCTATTACCTACCTCGGCGATTGGCCGCGCCATATGTTGTTGGGCGGAGTACGTTGCTGATCCCTCGGTCTGGTCAGTTGCAGGGTGTCATTGGAAGGCCCGTTCTTCCCTATGGCGACATCATTGGTGGAGCTGTATCTGAGGATGCGATTCGGATCAACTGCCACAGCGAAATTCAAGCTGGTTTCTTATTCGTATTTCTGTCATCCGAATACGGGCTTAGGCAGTTGAAAGCGCGTACTTTTGGTACATCGATTCCACATCTGGACGTACGACAGATTAGTGCGTGTGTAATTCCGGAGCTTTCACCTACGTTGGCGGAAACAATTGGCAAGCTAGGGCTGCGTGTGTCAGAGCTGAGAAGCGACGCGCTAAATCTTGAGCGTGAAGCCAGGTTAGCGGTTGAGCGAGCGATTGAGGAGCATGCTTAGAAAATGGCAAAAGTGATCCCCATAGGTCAGCCGGTCAACGATGCGGAGCGCAGCGCTATTGCTTACCTGCGGGATCGCTTGCCTGACAGCTATACCCTGCTGCACAACTTCGAAATCGAGCGCCAGGGTGAGCGCTTCGAGA
This sequence comes from Pseudomonas sp. GW456-12-10-14-LB2, assembly GCF_002884345.1. Taxonomy (NCBI): domain Bacteria; kingdom Pseudomonadati; phylum Pseudomonadota; class Gammaproteobacteria; order Pseudomonadales; family Pseudomonadaceae; genus Pseudomonas; species Pseudomonas sp. GW456-12-10-14-LB2. The sequence goes on along the minus strand of NZ_POHV01000020.1, from coordinate 102,182 downwards.
TCGACATTGCTCTGCTGACGCCGCATGCGCTGTACTTGATCGATGTGAAGGGCACGCGCGGCACCATCGATGTGTACGGCAACAAGTGGTATCCCGAGGGGCGTGCGCCATACCCGTCGCCACTGGGTAAGCTGCGCGGGCATGCGCGCACAGTCAAGGGCCTGGTAACTCAGGCCCATCCAGGGCGGAATGAGCTGAACGACATCTACGTGGATGCGGCCATCTTGCTCACTGCGCCGGATGCGCACCTGATTGACCGCGAGCAGCTGGATTCAGACCGTGTAGTGAAATTGAAGGACGCCGAACGCTACTTCAAAGATGCCACACGCATTCCTGCGCGCTTTTCGAAGAACATCCTGCAGCAGCAAGGGCTGATACTGCATGCTTTGAAGGTGGTTAAACCCGCCTCTGCCGTGCAGCGCTTTGGCCACTGGGAGGTGAAGGAAAAGCTCGGCGCAGCGCAGGCCTACAGCGAGTTCCGTGCAGAGAACGCCTTTGCGGGAGGCACGGCCCGTCTGCGGGTGTATCAAGCGGACCCCTACCAGCCTGAAGATGTGCGTAAGGCCCAGGTTAATCGCATTGCCAATGCCTACCGGGCGCTATCCAAATTACCGCTACATCCCAACATTGTTGCCGCGCGGGACTTCTTCCCGTCCGACGATGACAGGTCCTTCATCCTGATCCTGGACGACGCGCCCGGCCAAGCACTGACAGTACACATGGCACGGCCGCAGTTGGCACTGACCCTAGACCAGAAATGGCGTGTTGCCAAAGACCTGCTGGCAGCCCTAGCACATGCTCATCAACATGGTGTGGTGCATCGCAACCTTACGCCTGGCGCGATCCTGATCGGCCAAGACGGTACCACCCGTATTACGGACTTCGATTTCGCGAAGCCAGTTGAGAACCGCAGTTTGAGCATTGCTGCAGACATCGTTGATTTGGTCGAGAAGGCTTATGTCTCGCCAGAGGCATTCCGCGAGCCGGGTGCAGCGTCTAGCGCGTCGGACATCTTCTCGGCTGGCGTCATCATTTATGAACTGTTCACTGGAGAGCGCCCGTTTGCGGGCGAGCCGACCACGGTGTGGGATCGTGTAGGTGAGTTCCTGAACAAGCCATCTACGCTGCGGCCGGAGTTGAATGACGCTTTCGATGTTTGGTTGCAAAGTCTGTGCGCGTTTGACGAGCATAAGCGGCCACCAGCCCCCAATGCGCTGGCGGCATTGAATGCCTTGCTGCAGCCTGCGGCATTACAAGTGGCGGTCCCCGTTGAGGTGCCTGACTTTGAGCCCAATCAGGTGTCTGATGACCAAGCCGACTACCTGAACCTGCCTGCAGGCTACAGGCTGACCCGCAAGTTCATCATCGAGAAGAAGCTGGGGCGTGGCAGTTTCGGCGTGGTCTACAAGGTTATCGACACGCTGGGCGATGTGGCGCGCACAGTAAAACTCATCGTCAGCGATCGCCACTCGACTCTGGATCGCCTGAAGCAGGAGTACCGTCACCTGGTGCACATCCCTGAGCATCCACACGTAGTACGCGTGCTGGACGCGGATGTGATCCCTGGTCGTGACATTCCCTTCTTGGTGTTCGAGTACGTTGAAGGCTCTGACGTTGGCGACATGATTCAGGAGCGCCTGCTGTCGCCCGAGGACGTCCTGGAGCTAGGCAAACAGGTGATAGAGGGCTTGGTGCATTTGCATGCCAATGGCTTCCATCATTGCGACATCAAACCGCGGAATCTGCTGTGGACGCAGAAGGGCGCGAAAATCATCGACTTCAATGTGTCGGTGCGGGCTGATGATAAGGAGTCGCGAGGAGGCGGCTCGCGTCGTTATCTGCCACCTGACTTCGACCCAGAGGTCATCCCGTATAACGGGGAGCGCGCAGACCGCGACCTCTATGCCATGGGGCTGACGCTGTATGAGGCGCTGACCTCGCGGTATCCCTGGGATACGACAGAGCCGCCCATCAACAAGCCTGCGCCAGACCCGCGTGAGTTGTCGGGGTTCTCTGACCTTGCTCCAGAGCTCGTGAGCGTGGTGCTGAAGGCGATCGCCCCACGTCGTGCGGAGCGCTTTGCCACAGCCACAGATTTCCGTGGTGCCCTGGCTGAGGTGCGCCACGCGCGGCGCATCCAAGCCGTGAGCTTGGCTACGATGGCAGCCGGCAGCAGCCAAGGGGTGTTGGCCAAGTCCGCGCCTAACAGCAATGCCTTCGTTTCGCACCTGCTTACACTCTACAGCCAAAGCCACCGCAGCAATGCCGGTACGCGGGGTATGGATGCATTGGGATTTTCAGCCTATGTGGATACCGCCTTGGATCGGGTGCTGTTGCCAGCGGTCCTGTCAGGCGAGTTCCGCTTAGTGCTGATCTCTGGCAACGCGGGCGATGGAAAAACGGCCTTCTTGCAGCGCTTGGAGAAGGAAGTTGAAGTCCTTGGAGGATCTGCCAATCGTGGGTTGCCCAATGGCAGCGAACTGGCATTGGGCGGCAAGCGTTACTTAATCAACTACGACGGCAGCCAGGACGAAGGCAACAAGGACAACAACCAGGTGTTGTTGGATTTCTTGTCACCCTTCAAGGGTAGCGATGCAAGAACCTGGACGCCGAAAGAAACTCGCCTTATTGCAATCAATGAAGGCCGCTTGGTGGACTTCCTTGCGACGCATGAGCAAGACTTTTCTGAGTTAACGGCGCTGGTTCGGCGGGCGTTCTCGTCGGGTGAAACTGAGTCTGGCGTCGCGGTGGTGAACCTGAACTTGCGCAGCGTGGTGGCAGACGCCGAAGGGGGCTCGATTCTGGAACGGACGATGCAGAGTATCGTACAGCCCAAGAACTGGTCAGCCTGCGAAAGCTGCGACCTGAAGAACAGCTGCTATGCCTTGCATAACGCACGCAGTTTCCAGGATGAGATTGCTGGCCCACGCTTGCTAGAACGGCTCAAGACCCTTTACACCATGGCTCACTTGCGTGGTCGTTTGCATATCACGATGCGTGACCTGCGTTCGGCGCTGTCGTTCATGCTGATCGGAAACCGTGATTGTGGTGAGATTCATGCGCTGTATATGGCCGGAAAGCATGACGAAGTGGCGCGCAGCTATTATTTCAACAGCTGGATGGGTGGTGGGCAGCCTACTTCGGATCGATTGCTCACCTTGCTGGGCGAACTCGATGTGGGCAAGCAGGAAGACCCACGCTTTGACAGAGGGCTGGACTTTGTGCAGCCGGATGATCGGGCACTGTTCCGTTTTGAGCGGCGGGGGCAATTCGATTTCGAGGTGCTGAAGCGTCTGTTCGGTGATCTGCCTCGTGGATGGGCCGACGTGTCCGTTCGGCAGCGCGCACGCAAGCACCGAGAGTATGTGACGATGGCCCGGCGCAAGCACTTTTTCGAGCGCCGCGACGCGAGCTGGGAAAAGATGCTGCCGTACCGCTCGGCCAAGCGCATGGTTGAAATCGTTCGTGGCGAAACCTCGATTGATGCACTGATAAGCGAAATTCTGCATGCCATCAACCGCGGCGAGGGGTTGCAACGACCTGAGCGCTTGGGGACGAGCTTGGCGTTGCAATTACGTCAGGTTGAGCACGGTACGGTTCGCAGCTATCGGCTTTTTCCCGCGGAGGGTTTTGGTCTGCAGGTGCAAGACTTTGCCGCTAACGCGCGTTTCGTCGAGCACCTGCCGACGGGCGTACTGCTGAAGTTTCAGGGCCAGGGTTTCGGTGCTATTTCCAGTGAGTTGATCATCAATCTCGATGTTTTCGAGATGCTGGTTCGACTGAATGAAGGCTACCGGCCCAGTGTCGAAGAGATGCAGGGCTTTTATCTGTGTCTGGGTGTGTTCAAGAACAGTCTCAATGCACAGCCCTATCGGGAGATTTTGCTGACCACTACGGGGCATGACTTCTACCGCTTGGCTCGCCATGACGACGGCCGGGTGGAGATGCGCTTGTTGCAAGGGGCAGCGACCAGTGAGCACAAAGCAGAGGCCTTAGCCCAAGGCTTCAGGGGGAACTGATGGCACTGCAAAAAAAGGACAGGGAGTTCCGCCTCCCGAAAGTCAGCTACCTCGATTTCAAGACCATCGAGATGGACCGCGTGCTCACGGGCTTGTTTGAACGCTTGGAACATGGCGGCTATCCGAGCGTGTTTCGCGACAAACGCGAACTGACAGTGGACAAGTTCGTGGACGACATTCTCGAAGCCGGCGACCGTTTCTTGGGGTTCGCTCAGCACCGAGACATGGTGCAGCGCTGGGTTGAAACCCACCTCATGGACATCGTTAATCGTGGCAAGAAAAATGCTGCGGTGGCTGGCCCACGTCCCCTGCATGGTTATACCTACCGCTTTCGTAACCCCAAACATTCACGTGACTATGGTGCTGCCCAGCACTTGTACCAAATGCTGCACCACGCCCGGCATCTTTCGGGGCACAAGGCCATCGAGCACCTGAAGGGCTTCTTCTTTGACGGCTTCGATAAACTCACGCGAGAGCTGAACGATAAGGCACTGACGGACATTGAGACGTCTACGCTTTTGCACTTCCTATCTCAGCGCAAAGACACGGCGGATACCCGTGCCGGTGGAGAGCGCTTCGCGCCGGTGTGTATTGGATCGGCTGACTTGATGGCTGAGGACATTCAGCGACTGCTTTTCTACAAGCAATACATGCCGCGCTCGGTGATGGTGGAGTACCTGAAGGTGCTGCTATCGTTTCACTTGGCGCTCTATCACCTGCGGTTGCTGAAGCTCTTGCCTGCCTGGCAAAAACTGGAGGGTGCGAATTCGTTGTGCGCTGAGTCAGCGTGTCCGATGAAACCCCGTGAGCAGCGCGAACCACAGGGTGACTGCCCTTACAAGCTGGGGATGTTTGTTGACCTCTCGGGCAACGCCAACTCAGCAACCGCTGCGCTCGCTGAGCGTAGTGCCGATGGTTTTTACCGGCGAATCCCGAGTTTTATTCGCGCGTACTTTGTTGCGAAGAAGCTAGACGAGTTCTCGGAACACCTTGTGCGGCGTGGCAAATTGATCCGTCCGTTGAATTCGGTGTTCTCTGTTGGTGAACTGTATGGCCTTCAAGCAGAGCCATTCGCTGAGGAGCGAGATAAGTTCTTCGGCGAGCGTTTGTCGGGGCTTTTGGAGTCTCTGTCAGAGGGCGAAGCCGGACTGGATGCCGAGGTTGAAGCCATCACGAAGATGGGGCTCTCGGATTTTGAGACCTACATCGAAATTCTTGTCGCTCTCCGCGGTGCTTTTCACAGGAAATACATCATCGAGTCGCTAGACGCTACGATGTTGAAGAACAAGTCGGGAGCAATGCTGGCTCAAACGCGTGCGCGAAATGCCCCTCGTCGATTTTCTCTTGAGAGCCGTTTGCTGGAGGTGCTGCTGCAAATTGCTGTGCTGCGTCCAGGGGGGGATAGGGGCTACTTCACCGGCGAGATGCGGATAGATGATCTGCTGTCTTTTCTGCGTGAGCGCTACGGTCTCTACATTGATCAGTTGCCGCCCGGTGAAGGGTTCGCAACGCCCACCATCGATGAGCGAAAAGCCCTACGAAGCAACGTTCAGGCATTTACTGGACGCCTGCGCGAGATTGGCTTCTACCGCGACTTGTCCGATGCCTATGTAACCCAGACGGTTGTACCGCGCTACACGATTGCAGAACGAACAGAAGGGGAGCGCACATGAGTCGGGGCCTGCGTGAACTTACCAGCCAAGAGCTGAGCGCGGCGCTTGAGTCCGTCTTGCTGCCGAGGCTCTGCAAGGTCTTGGCCGCCCGTGATCTTGGGCATTGCATGCGTGTCACGGACCTGGATCGTGAGCTGATGATCCGATTGGCTGGGGGGCTGCGTGCGGCCGTTCCTTCTGCCAATGTGGTTGTGCTAGCGGACGACGCCCTGCGCGCCCAAGCGCCGGAGTTGGCCGTGACGAGCACCAAGCTCGTTGAACTGCGCAACCCGCTGCCCAACGACGAGCTAAGGCCCCCGCTGCTGGTCTTTGTGCCGAATGATCTGCGTGCTTCTGCCGAGGATTCGTTCGGTGTTGCGACGTTTGAAGAAGTATCGATTGATGGTGCCTACGCTGAGCTGAATGCACAGCTGATCACGCAGATTCCGGCCAACCTTCGGGTTGCTGTCGAAGCCTGTTTGGGTGAGCTGCGCCGGAGCGATTCGCGCTGGCGATATGCCGACGATGCCGCAGTGGTTCGCTACCTGCTCACATGCCAAGTCAACGGCTTTGACCCAGATGCTATGGGGGCGGCGCTGTTCGAGCTGGCCCTCGTGCCGGATTTCGAGTTGTTCCAGCAGGCGGAACGTGCCCCTGCGCGGGTGGCTCGCAACCGCGAATGCGTCGAGCAAGTCACATGGTCAACTAAGACGGAGCGCGTGCGCGCCCTTGAGCTGGGCTTGCTCGATCCAGTTTTCTGCAAGCAGCTTGGTGAGTTCTTTTCGAGCGTTGGTGTTGCCAATCCGAAGGAGTGGACCCAATTAATCGTCCGCGACCGGGTCAATTGGCCCCTTGCGTTCAACAAGTGGCTGTTTGAGGACGGGGGCGTCAATCCGGATGCCATTTTCATCGGCGATGTCGAGCTGCCAGATTTGCCGGTGGTGAAGGACGACAATGAAGACCCCCGTCTGGCCGAGCTAATCGGCCACCGTGTGTTGCCTATCTCGAAGACGGGCCTCAAAAAGTTCAGTGTATCCTTCAGGGTCGATCCTGTTCCGTCCAGGGTGGAGGGCTTGTCTCGATTCGTGGCTGAGGTGGTGTCGCGCGACAACGGCCCAACAGGCTTGCGCCGCCGCAAGGCCGCGTGGACCAAGGGCACGGATTCTGGGGTGATCGCATTTTCGTCAATTGGCAAGATCGACTGGGAAGAGGGTTGGCACTTTGTTCGTGTATACGGGGAGACTGAAGACGGTGACCGTATTCCGCTTGCTGACGGCGAGGGCAATCCTATTCGCTTCAACAGCGATGCCTCCGAGACCCTTGCCCGAGCCAATGAGAGCGATCTCTTTTATGTGGTCACCGACGACGAGGTAGAGGTTGAGCCTCCACAGCGAGCTGTGCCGCGCGAGCCAAGCTTGATGCATGCGCTGCTGCGTGCGCGCTTTGCTGCTGTAACTCAGGATCGAGATCCCAGTTCTATCTCGATCACGGGATGCGCTTGGGTGGAGCGAAGCAGCAGAACTGCAGCTAGTGGCGAGACCCTGGAGGTCCGGCTGGGAAAAGAAGGGAAAGCGAATGTCTTGGTGTCTGCCGCCTTGGCCGGCCTGGAACGCGCCTTTCTTGGTGACCCGGATGGCCTCAATCGATTGAGGCTGTCGATCAACGCAACCGGCGCAGCCACGCGATCAACGATCTCTTTCAAATGGCCGACCTCGGATGAAGCAGCGAGGTTTCGGGAGTCTCGGGCAACCCTCTTTGGTGCAGTCTTGCAAGGCGATCAGCGCTTGATCATGCAGGCCAGTGACCTTCTGAGCCTGCAAGAGCCCGCTCAGAACTATGCGGCAGCCTACCTGGCTTGGATTGATGCTGTGTTGGTTCGATGTGACTCAACAGATGCCGTCATTGCACGCTTGGCTTTTGAAGAGTTGCGTTGCGCCCTCACCATTGATTCAGTTGCTTTGGTCCTGGAGGACTATCAGGGTAGACGGCGTGACGCCGTTCTTCTGGGCCCGACTCATCCTCTTCGTGCCAACTGGCATGTCGCCTGGAGCCAGCTGGGGCAGCGTTGGATGGAGCGCAGCCAGGCGAGTGGCCGCGAATATGTGGTGCCGACTCGAGACGCTGTTCTCAATCAGCTTTCGCCTGCAGCATTTCCACCTGTATTGCCTTTCGGTGAGGAGCTTGGACGCACGGCGCTGGCTGTGGATAACATCAACCCATTCTGGTCGCTGTACGCGGCGACCGACGAAGAAGACCCGCGTGGTTTGGTTGGCGAGGTGTGCGCCGCACTGGGGCTGCCCGAGCCAGCAATTGGCGGTGCGACCATCGATAGCACCTACTTGGCGGCTCGGGTGCAGCGTTATCTGATCCAGCACCCGTATGTTGAGACGCTGACGATCAACGCGTTCAATTCGGGACGGGCGACGGCTTTGGCTGAAGTGCTACTTGCACTGCAGCGTCATTCCGAGTTTGCCGATCTTCGGTACGACATTAGGCTGTTCGTGCCCGATCCGGCGGCTCCTTCAACGGGAGAGGCGCTGCTGGAACTGCTGGCCCCTGACTCGGGAACTAGCGCGAAGGAGGCGGACGCATTCTCCACGCCGACTGACAGCCACCTGCACCCCAAGTTGCGATTGGCGATCCGCGCCATCAAGGAGTTCCGCGACGAGCCTGATTTGCATGCCGCGCATTTGTCATTTTTGTTTGACTTGTTTCCGGCTGAGGAAATTCGTGCTGTAGACGTTCGGGACTCGGATGACTCTTCCTTCGTCCATGGACTTGTCCAGCCCTTCAAGGTGGACTACCTGGAAGATGAGCAATCCATCACTTGGCTTCGTCGCCCGCTGCATGGGGTGGCACGGCCGATTGAGGGGGCTGAGGCCTTGTCAGATCTGATGGGAGGCATCTCACGTGCATTTTCGGTTGCCGTGGCGACCATTGCGCGTAGCCAGTATTTACCACATGCACGGCCGGTGGTGGCGTTGAGCTTGTCTGCCGACGAGCGCGCGATGCTCCATCAGGTGCACGAGGTTAGCGATTGGGTTCTCACTATTGATCGGAACCTGGGCATCGAGTTTTTTGACCATCGACGGCACTCAACTCGCCCTGACTATCTGATTGATCACTCGCCTGACATGGCAAATGCGATGGGCCATCGGCTGGCAATCACCTCCCGCTCAGTGGCAGAGCTTGAGTCATTGTTGGTGCCAATCTTGGGCGAATACGGCCTCCCAAATTCAGGCAGTCATGCCCTGGTGATGCTAGATCAGCTTCGCTCGCTATCTGGCCGGTTGGCCCTGAAGCTGTTGTCGTCGTCTTCGCAAAGAGCGGAGGCGATGGGGCTCGCCCTTTCACGGTTGTTTCTTGAACATCAAGGTGTGTTTCAGAACCAGGTTGTTGTGCCCCTGGATGCTCACCTGGAGCTGTACAAGGCTATTCGTCAGAACGCCGAGGAAATGGGCGACGAGGTCAGTTTCCAGCGAACTGATCTTGCACTGTTCGACCTTGATCCAATGAGCCGTGTTGTGACCTGCAGGCTGGTCGAGGTGAAGTGCTACAGCCAGGTTGGGGATGTGGCCGCATATGCGCAGTTAAAGGCATCCATTGCTGACCAGATCGCGCAGACCGAGCACGTTCTCGCCTACCACTTCGACCCCAAGTTGGCAGAAGTGGATCGTCCGGATCGCCCTATCAAAAACCGTGACCTTGCAGCTTTGCTGGGATTTTATTTGGACCGCTCGGAACGTTATGGCGTTGTCTTGCCTGAAGCTGCAGAAGAGGCGCACTTCTTCTTGCGTCGCTTGGATGAGCGGTCTTACACACTGCAGTTCACGCGAAGCGCTGTGGTATTCGACTTCAGCAAACCGGGCACGGAACCGGCTGAGCATGAGAACGGCATCGAGTTCTACCGCATCGGCATTGACCTGATTCGCCAATTGGTCGAAGCAGCAGTGATCGACACCGAGACCATCGCGAGCTTGCTGAGTGTTCGATCCACCGATACGGCGCGCGAGGTGACCCAAGAATTGCTACGTCGCAGGACTTTGGCGCCAGCTGTTCCGACCTTTGAAACCGCTGCTTTCTTGAGTCCGCCTCGTGATAGAACTCTGGCATGGGACGACAGGCCACGAATTTCGTACAGCCCATCAAATTTCACGCCTGCAGCGCAGGTGCGCGAACCAGAGCCGGCCGTGATGTTGGCCTCAGAGGTGATTGAACCGCGTCAGCTGCCGATCACAATGCCAGAGACGAAGCAACCTGCCATCGCTGACTCCAAGCCCGCGCTTGTGCCAGACGAAGATAAGGTGGCGACGCCCATGGTCACCGAAGCCCCAGTTGCTTCGTCTGAAGTTGCTCAGCCAATCAATGGCCGGGTCGCCTACGACATCATGCTTGGCGCGACCGGATCAACGCCTCAATACGGGTTGCTCGGAGAAGTATCTGGGCGCAAGGTTGCACTAGACCTGAACCAGACCCACACCATCAGCCTATTCGGTGTTCAAGGGGGCGGGAAAAGTTATACCTTGGGCAGTGTTGCGGAGATGGCCTCGTTGCCAATCCCAGGCATAAACTGTCTACCAGAACCGCTGTCCACGGTGATCTTCCATTACAGCCCGACGATGGACTATAAGCCCGAGTTTACGTCGATGGTAGGTGCCAATAGCGTTGAGGATCAGGTCCGAGCGCTGAAGGAGGTGTACGGCGCAGAGCCGAAAGCTCTGACTGATGTTTTGCTGCTTGTACCCGCAGACAAAATCGAAGAGCGGCGTGCGGAGTATCCGGACATTGAGGTGTTGCCGCTGCAGTTCTCTGCATCGGAATTGAAGGCCTCGCACTGGAAGTTTCTGATGGGGGCCGTGGGCAATCAGGCCACCTACATTCGTCAGATCATGCGCATCATGAAGTCCATGCGCGATGACATAACTCTGGAAGGGTTGCGAGCCGGTGTCGAAGCGTCGTCGATCCCGGAGCATTTGAAGGAACTGGCCAGAATGCGTTTGGAGCTGGCTGCCGAGTTCATCAACGATTCGGCCTCGCTTACCGAAGTGGTCAAGCCTGGTCGCTTAATCATCGTGGACCTACGAGATGAGTACATAGAGAAGGACCAGGCTCTTGGACTCTTCGTCGTACTCTTGCAGCTGTTTGCAGAGGCGCGAATCGAGGGGCGTAGCTTCAACAAGCTGGTGGTGTTCGACGAAGCCCACAAGTATATCGAAAGCCCAGACCTTGTTGCGGGGCTTATCGAAGTTGTACGCGAAATGCGGCATAAGGGCGTGAGCATTATGGTGGCGAGTCAAGATCCACCATCTGTTCCTGTCAGCCTGATAGAGCTATCCACCCAGATCATAATGCACAAATTCAACTCACCCGCCTGGCTGAAGCACATTCAGAAAGCCAACGCCGCATTGGCCAATTTGACTCCCGAGCGCATGGCTCTGCTCAAGGCCGGCGAGGCTTACGTCTGGTCAAGCAAGGCCACTGACGAGTCGTTCTCAAAGGGGGCCGTAAAGCTTAGATGTCGGCCACGAGTGACTGAGCACGGCGGAGCAACTAGGGTCGCGGTTAAAAGCTCGTGATGTATGCATCACGAGCAGACTCAATTACAGCTAGAAGAGGAAAGAAAAAAGCGTTGTAAGCGCAATGCCCGCACCGCATAAGACTTGCACCACAAGGTACCTGAGGTCTGAGGTACACCTAATTTTTCTAGACACATATGACAGACTACATCTGGCCGACGGCTTTGCTTTTCCCGCCAAACCCTTCGTTCAAGCGATCTTTGATCGCGCTGATCGGAGGGTTCACTCGCTTTTTCTCGAAGCCACCACGTACCACCATTTCATATCTGATTAACGCCACGCCGACTTTTACTGCCGGTAATTACCCTCGATATCTATCGAGGTCAGTGCAGTTTGGACGTCAGAGCTGAGCTTGTCGTAAGGCTACGGTTGAAGAGATGGCGACAGCGGCGACACCGGCGACACTGCACGTAGAACGTAGCCTGGAGCATGGCGACAAAAGTGGCGACAGTCGCCACTTCTTGCGCGTTTTGGCCGTGATGCTTGACCGCCTTTTCGAGTCGGTATAAAAATTGGCGCACGGATCGCTGTCGTTGACAGCACCAGCCCAGGTAGCCAGAACCTTTAAGGCTACGCCACTTAATGTGGTGGTTCTTCCGAAGTGCGATTAGCGTCCGGCGGCTCGCACGGTCACTCCCCAAGAGTGATGGATGCCTACTCGACTGATCTGCCCACTGCGGCAGACGATGGACCTTCCTCGCTGCACTGCAGCAACCTCACCTCTCGGCACACTTCGCTGCGCCAATCCGCGCCCGTCTCTTTCTCCTTGAAAGAGACGGGCGCTCGTACCACTGCTGCAAGCCACGTCGTACAAGGCATTGCCGCAACTCTCCTCGTGACAATCGGCCTGACAAATCCGATTCGTCGCCATCCGCAATAACACAGGCACCGGTGCCGCAGCCTAAGGAAAGGCTGCACCTGACTGACAGTCAGGCATGCCCCAGGTGTCCAGGTCGTTGCCTTCTCCCACTCAGGATCTCCAGGTGCCGAACTCGTCAGTCGGCACAGCCTCCACCCGCCCGTGTCTTTGGATACGTCAAGGAGGTCAGGTTCATGGGGTCATGCCCTCGCTCCCGGCCGTAAGGAGCCGTGCGTTCCACGTCAGTGAACACCTCACAGGCCGCAGGGGCCTTGATCCCTGATAACACTCAACACGCGTGGCGGGACTACGTGAGGACAACCAGCAATTACCGAGGAGAGGGCCCATGCAGCAGTTAGATCCGAAGCTTGAACTACCACGACCGCCTCGACCGCTGATTGAGTCAAACCCCGTGGCCGAGCCTTATCCGGTCCAGGCACTGGGTGGAATTCTTGGGCCTGCGGTTGAGCGCATGGCCGAGGTCATTGGCGTGCCCCAGGCACTGGCCGCACAATCGGTCTTGGCTGCCTCGGCGCTGGCCACTCAAGGTCATGCGGGCTTGCAACTCGATGGACGAAATTACCCCCTGTCGCTGTTCCTGATTACAGTGGCCGCGTCAGGTGATCGCAAGACCGCGGCAGATCGTTTTGCATTGCTGCCAGCACGGCTATGGGAGCGTGAGCAGTGGCAGCGCTACCGTGAACAACTCGCCCGGTACCGTGTCGCGCAGCGACAGGCGCAGCGTATCAACCCTCGCGATCCCGACCCCACAAACGGCGTACCGCTTGAAGCGGAGCCCTCTGCACCTAGGCTGATCACCACGGATCCGACTATCGAGGCCCTGATCAAGGGACTCTGTCATGACTTGCCGAGCATGGGCCTGTTCTGTGACGAGGGGGGACAATTCCTCGGGAGCAGCACCATGAGTCGAGATAACCGTTTGAAAGCGGTTACGACCTTGTCGTCACTCTGGGACGGCAGTCCGATAGATCGCGCGCGGTCCATGGTGGGTGAAAGCTTGCGAGCTTACGATCGACGCTTAAGCCTGCACCTGATGCTGCAACCGTATCTAGCCATGCAGTTACTCAGTGACCCGTTGCTGCAGGGGCAAGGCATTCTCGGTCGCTGCCTCATGACCTGGCCCACCAGCCTGGCCGGACAACGCAGTTACCAGGCTGTCGACTTGTCCAAAGACCCCGCCCTAAAGCGATATCACCACCGTCTTTCGGCCCTGTTTCATCAGCCTTGGTCGCTTTCCGCTGACGGTGCCTTGCGGCTGTCACCGCTGAGCCTCAGTCCACTGGCTCGTCGTCGCTGGATTGATCTGCATGATGCCATCGAGGCCCAGTTGGGTGAGTTTGGCGAGTTGGCCAGCGTACGGCCTAGCGGATCGAAGGCCGCCGACAACCTGCTGCGCGTCGCCGGCAATCTGGCAGTCGTGGAGGAGAGCAGCGTCGTGGAGGTCGATCATATCCAACGGGCCTCGGCCTTAGTCGGCTATTACCTCACCGAGATCCAGCGCCTGACCGAGCAGGAACCGGTGTGCCGGGTTAAAGAGGAGGCAGACCGGCTGCTGCGCTGGCTGCAGGTCAAAGATTGGAAGCGCTTCAGTATTCGGGAGCTGAATCGCAATGGTCCCCGATTTGCCCGTAAGAGCAGTCGTCATGCCGCCAAGCTGTTGGTCGAGTTGATTGATCATCAGTGGCTGAGCACTGACGGTTGTACCTTCGAGGTGCGCCATGTTCAATCTTGATGAAGCGCTGCGCAACCACCTGGCTCAGCGCCAAAAGGAGCCGAAAGCGCGGTTTGTCGCCGTGACTGTCGCCACTTTGTCGCCACGCTCAAAGCCAGGCAGGACAAGGGTTGTCGCCGGTGTCGCCGGTGTCGCCACCCCCCATAAAGCTATCACCTCGCCGACAGCCATCATCCAATGGTTGAAAGAGGAGGGCGCGCATCTCTACGTCTCCGATAACAGGCTGTGTTTTCGTCCGACGGATTGGGCCCAGCTCGCCATCGTGAGTGCGCACTGGCAAGCCCTTTTGCATGATCTCGCTGCAGTCGATCAGGAACAGAAAAATGGCTCGGGTCGGTAAGCGAGCGGGACGTAATTTTGGCTTCGGTCGCCAGCTCAGCTATGCCGGACCGCAAGCGCTGAAAGATCTGTTTGGCGACGGCCATTTTGCTACCGTCAAAGCCCATAGCGATCGCTGGCAGGCATTCGTGCGTTGGTGTCGATCCGAGGAAGGGCCAAGGCTCAATGACGCGCGACAGATCGACCGCGAGATCCTTATGCGGTACGCCTTCCATTTGCGCGAGCAGGTTGATCAGGGCAACGTCGGCATCGCCACCGCGCAGAACCGCCTGTCCAGCGTGAACCGAACGATGGCCGCGCTGCGCGGTGATCAGTACGTCAAAATCCCCAGTCCGAGCAAGGCGCTTGGCTTGCAGCGCTCAGGTGTGCGTAGTGAGGCCCCGCAAGGCCAAGACCGTGTCCAGGTCGAGTTGATTGCACAGGCGTTGTCAGAGCGAGGCCAGCAATCGAGGGTGAGTGCCATTGTGCTCCTTGCTCGGGAGACCGGCATGCGCCTGCGTGAAGCGATCTTGGCGGACTTGCCCCGGCTGCAACGTGAGGCTCGGCAACTGGGCAAGATCAATATCCAGGACGGCACCAAAGGCGGTCGATCAGGCGCATCGGCACCGCGTTGGATTGCGGTCACGGATCAAGTTCGTGGCGCCCTCGACAGGGCCAGCGAGGCTTCACCCAAGGGCAGTCGGAATCTGTTAACACCTGATGAAAGCTACAAAGATTTCTTACAGACAATCGTGCGACCGGCACGGGACATCCTGCATGAGCATGGATTGAAAGGCTTTCATGAACTGCGGGCGGCTTACGCCTGTGAGCGCTATGAGCAACTGACCGGCTTCTCCGCGCCCATCAATGGCGGTCGTGGTCATCGAGAGGATCGAGCACTCGATCAGCGTGCACGCCAGCAGATCAGCCACGAGTTGGGGCATAACCGCATCGACGTGGTGAGTGCCTACATCGGAGGTCGTCGATGAAGTCCGAGTTCGATATGGCGTTGTTTCTGAGTCCCGTGCTCAAAGGTGCGCATGCCACGCGGCAGCGGCATATCAGGCAGGCAGAAAGGATGCACGAGGCGATTCGTGAGCGCTGGAGTTGTGCGACCCCCTGGTCCTGGAAGGAAAAGCACACCAGATGGTTTTTAGAGCACTATCTGCGTTGCTCAGCACCAGCGACCGTCTATTACTATGAGTTAACAGCAGGGCTGATCCGCCGCAGAAAGGCGCAACTCGTGGTTGTCTGATAGACGCTTTTAAGTGTGAGCCCCTGAGTATGGGAATGCGGAGCCTTCCCATACTCAGGGGCTTGGCCGAAGAAGCGCAGGCATGCGGCAGATTTAGCGACAGTCGCCACTTCAGTCGCCCTGCTGCACGACACGGATTGTCGGCGGCTCAGCGTATCGGCACGACGTTACGGTCCCTAGTTTGATTGATGGCGGATGCCGACAGGCTGCCGGTGGCTGCCTTCTGGATATGTTCACTCCACCAGGCCATCATCGGACGCCGGCGTTCGATGTAATCCGCCCGGTTGTAGGCGCTTCGAACTTCGTCTTTATCGACATGCGCCAGCGCGACTTCGATCAGCTCTGGATCCCATCCATGCTCGTTCAGGATTGTGCTGGCCATGGAGCGCATTCCGTGGCTGACCAAGCGGTCCTGAAAACCCATGCGTTTCAACGCCATGTTGGCTGTTTGGCTATTCGCGTGGGTGCGCGGGTTTCTATCTGACGGGAACACATATTCCCTGTGGGCGCTATGGGGCATGAGCGTCTCCAATAACGCGAGTGCATGTTCGGTCAGCGGGATGGTGTGCGGACGACGCTTTTTCATTCGCTCCGGAGGGATGGTCCAGAGGCGTTTGTCGAAGTCGATATCTGCCCATCGGGTGGTCGCCGCTTCGGAGGGGCGGGTCATGGTGTGCAGCTGCCATTCGATCAGGCAGCGGGTCGTCCGCTTGATGCTGGCGTTCGCGATTTCCATCATGAGCTCGGGAAGCTCATCAGCTGGTAGCGCGGCCATGTTCTCTTTTTTGGGTTTCTTGAAGACCGCTCGAATGCCGCTGAGAGGGTTGGCAAAGATCATTCCGGAATTGACCCCGTAGGTCATGATCTCGTTAAGGCGCTGGCTTATCCGCTTCACGGTCTCGAGGCTACCTTTGGCCTCAATCGGCCGAAGGAGCTTGATGACCATCGGGGCATTCACTTCTGATAGCGGCGTTGATTTCATGCTCGGAAATACATGCAGCGTGAGTGAGCGCCAGATGTCTTCGGCATACGCCGGGGTGACGGAATCCTTCTTCAATTCGAACCACGCGGTGGCTACGTTCTCGAACGTATGTTCCGTTTCCGCTCGTTTGGCTTCCTGCAATTCATTACGCTGAGCTTTGGGGTCGATGCCCTGTGCAAGCAGCTCTCTAGCCTCAACTGTTTTCTTCCTGGCTTGCGCAAGAGAAACCTCGGGATAAGAGCCGAGTGCCATGTTGATTCGATTCTTGGTGACGGGATGCCGGTAGTTGAAATTCCACTGCATCGAGCGATTGACTCTGACACGGAGCTGAAGCCCGTCGCCATCGGTGAGGACGTAATCCTTGTCTCTCGGTTTGATCGCCTTGAGCTGGCGGTCGGAGAGGCGGGTGGTTTGAGCGCACATGAGAAGTACTCCATGACACTTTTTGGTATTCCCAAGATTAGCCCTGGGTAGCCGGGAATACCATTGGGAATACCAAATCGCCTGGAACTCTAAAAACCTCGAAAGCCCCCAATAGCCCTGAAACCCCCGTATTTACTGGATTTTAGGCACAAAAAAAGACGTCCGTGGACGTCTTTAGATGATGAAGTGGTGGAGCCGGGGGGATTTGAACCCCCGTCCGCCAGTACTCCGCTGTCGGTACTACATGCGTAGCCGTGTCTATTAAGTTAACCCTCAGCGACCCGACGGGCAGGGTGCTTTGGGCGAGTTGTGTAAGTTTTAGCCGCTTCGTCCACAACGTACTGCACGGCGATTCTGTTCTATATGACAATCATTTTGGGTTTACAGACATCCCCTGATGATTGCTGGACCCGAAGGTACCAGGAGTGCATGTCAGCTGCAATTAAGCAGCGAGAGCAGCACCGTATTGGTCGTCATTGGCAACTATAAGTAGTTGCAACAGTGGATTTACGACTTCTGTTACCAAGTCGGCATGCACCTAGAGTTTCGCAACCGGCGTCGAATCCTAAACGGCCCCGAGCCTGGCGCTCTGTGTGGCTTATGAGCAACAAGCCTGCGCAGTGTACGCCAAACGGCTCACAAGGCCAACCCGAAGGTTGGCCTGAGCTTCGATCAGTTGTTGGTTCCGCTGGTTTTGCGGATTTCCAGAATGGTTTGCTGGGTTTCAGCCACGCATTCGTCGATCTTGCCCTGGGCCTTGAGTGCCTGGGCTTTTTGCACGCTGGCTTCTACCCGTTGATTCAGGTCGGGTGAGGCCATGGCCTGCGCCTTGGCGTTATTGATGGTTTGCAGATTGGCATCACACAGGTCAGCGGGCTTGTCGGCAGCGAACGAAGCCGACGCCATCATCGAGGCAGTAACGAACAGACCTAACAGTACAGAACGTTTCATATGAATCTCCTTGAACTGAGGGATCCAGACTTCGCTGGCCGTCAGGACGGGCAACCGAATGGAGGACAAGCCCCGACTGTTCGGGGCCTGTTCTGTGGACTGCGGTCGCTCGCAAGGGTTCTATTTTTCTTCAGAGGGCGGTTGCGGGGGCTTTGGCCCGGGTTACCCGATCCACCAGATACACCAGACCGTGGTAGTCGATTCCGCCATGCTGTGTCAGACCAATCTCACAAGTGCGGCTGGTGGAAATCCCCTCGCTGCATTGTTGCACCGCATCCTTGAGCGTTCGCAGTGAGTGGCTGTTGAGCTCCGGCGTGGTGAAACCCTTGTCGCCGGCGAAACCGCAGCAGTGAATGCCTTCCGGGATCACCACGTTCTTGCTGCATTTGCGCGCCAGGTCGATCAGCGCCTGGCTTTCCCCAAGGTGCTGAGTACTGCAGGTCACGTGAACGGCAATCGGTGCTTCCTGCGGCGTGAACTCCAGACGATCCATCAGGTGCGTACGGATGAATCGCACAGGGTCATACAGATCCAGGCGAACATTTCCCACATCCTGCACCAGCCGCAACGTGCAGGGGCTGGTGTCGCAATAGATCGGATCGAGCCCGCCGCGACTGGCCTGAAGCAATGCGCCGATCAGCTCCTGACGCTTGTGCTCGGCCTGTTCGGCATAGCCTTTGGACGCGAAGGGCTGGCCGCAGCAGAGGTTGTCCAGATTGTCCGGGAACACCACCTGATAACCGGCCTTCTCCAGCAGACCACGGGTTTTGTCGTAAAGCGACATCTGCTCCTTGTCGCCCGCCGCCGGCCCCATTACTCGCGACACACAGGCCGCCAGGTACACAACGCGCGGGCGTTCGTCCGACACGGCCGGGCTGAAACGAACGGCTTTTTCCGGCTGCGGCATCGCGTTGGTCCATAGCGGTACCTGACCTTTGGACAGCCTCGTCAGGGTGGCCGAAAGCTTCGCCAGGCGCGGTGCTCCCAACAACATCCGCGCACCGTTGGCCACGTGCAGGGTGAAACGCGCACCTTGAAGGGTGGTGGCGAAATTTCCTTCGATCAGGTTGGCGGTTTTCGTATGGGTTGCGTGACGGCTGCGCAGCTTTTTCACCAGCTCGCCGGTGTTGATGCCTACAGGGCAGCGTTGCGCACACAAACCGGTCGCGGCGCAGGTATCGATGCCTTGGTACTCGTAGGCTTTTTCCAGTTCGGTGGTGTCGATTCCGGCGCGTTTTCGCGCCTGGATATCGCGCCAGATCACGATGCGCTGGCGCGGGCTCAGGGTCAGGCCTTTCGAGGGGCAGACCGGCTCGCAGAAACCGCACTCGATGCATTTATCCACAATCTCGTCGGCCGCCGGCAGCGGTTTCAGGTGCTTGAGGTGAATCTGCGGGTCTTCGCTGAGCACCACGTCCGGATTGAGAATGCCGTTGGGGTCGAGCAGGCGTTTGAGTTGCCACATCAATTGATAGGCGTCACTGCCCCATTCCAGTTCGACGAAGGGCGCCATGTTGCGCCCGGTGCCGTGTTCGGCCTTCAGCGAACCGCCGAACTCCACGGCCACCAGTTGCGCCACGTCGTCCATGAACGCCTGATAGCGTGCGACTTCTTCCGGGCTGTTGAAGCCTTGGGTGAAGACGAAGTGCAGATTGCCTTCCAGCGCGTGTCCGAAAAGGATCGCTTCGTCGTAGGCGTGTTTATCGAACAGCTCGATCAGGCGGTTCACGCCGATCGCCAGTTGCTCCACCGGGAAGGTGACGTCTTCGATGATCACCGTGGTGCCGGTCTTGCGCACGGCGCCGACGGCAGGGAAGGTGTCTTTGCGGATCGCCCAGAGGCGGGCGTTTTCGACCGGGTCTTCGGTGAAGTCGACCTGCTTTTCCACCGGGAAGCCATTGAGCGACGCCATGATCTGCGCCAGTTGTTCCTGCAGCAAAGTGGAAGAGGCGGCGCGGGATTCGATCAACAACGCGCAGGCATTGTTCGACAGCTGCTGTACGAAATTCGGCATGCCGGGTTTGTCCTGCACCGAGCGCAGGCTGCGGCGGTCGAGCAGTTCCACGGCGGACACCGGCTGGCTTTTCAGCACGGTGACGGCGTTGCAGCAGGTTTCCACGTCTGGGAAAACGATCAGCGCCGAGGCCTTGTTCGGGTGGTCGATCACCGTGTCGTAGGTCACTGCGCTGATGAAGCCGAGGGTGCCTTCGGAGCCGACCAGCAAGTGGCTCAAGATATCCACAGGCTCATCGAAATCCACGAGGGCGTTGAGCGACAGGCCGGTGGTATTTTTCAGACGGTATTTGTGGCGGATTCGCGCGGCGAGTTCGGCATTGGCGCGGGTCTCGCGGCCCAGTGTTGCCAAGCGTTCCAGCAACTCACCGTGACTTGTGCGAAACGCCGCGACGCTGGCGGCATCTTCGGTATCGAGACGTGTGCCGTCGGCCAGTACCAGACGAATCCCGGCCAGCGTGTGATAAGTGTTTTGCGCGGTGCCGCAGCACATGCCGCTGGCGTTGTTGGCGACGATGCCGCCGATTTTGCAGGCGTTGATCGACGCCGGATCCGGGCCGATCTTGCGCCCGAAAGGCGCCAGCCATGCGTTGGCCTGGGCACCGATCACCCCCGGTTGCAGGCGGATTTGTGTGCCTTGTCCGCGGATCTCCCGCGCGTTCCAGTTATCCCCCAGCACGATCAGGACCGAATCGCTGATCGCCTGACCAGAGAGGCTGGTGCCGGCAGCGCGAAAGGTCACCGGAACCTGATCGCGCTGGGCCAGTTTCAGCAGCGCCACCACTTCGTCTTCCGATTCGACGCGGATCACCAGTTGCGGAATCAACCGGTAGAAGCTGGCGTCGGTGCCGAAGGCCAGGGTCGACAGCGGATCGTCGAAGCGCCGTTCGGCAGGAATCAGTTGCTGCGCATCGCGCAGGAAAGTCGCCGGTAAGGTCATTGGTCCTCCAGGATCAACACCACCAGGTCTTTCGGGCCGTGGGCGCCGTAAGCCAGGACTTGTTCGATGTCGGCGGTCTTCGACGGGCCGGACACCAGCAGCGCATTGGTCGGCATGCCTTGTGCCCACTCGAATTCCTGCTGCACCTGATAGAAGTTGTCGCGGATCTGGCTGGCCTTGAGCAGGGCGAAATGCACCGGCGGCACCAGGCTCATCAGCCGTGGTTCTTCGCGGGTCGGCCACAGGATCAGGCTGCCGGTGGCGGCAATCGCGCCGAGGGTGCCGGTCAGGCTGGCCGGGGTGTCGTTGAACAACTCGGCTTTCCACTCTTCCATCGGCCGGTCGTAGGACTTCAGCGCCGGCAGATCAGGATTGTTCGCCCAGTGTTGTGTGATGCGCTGCCCGTGAGGTTTAGTCGGTGCGATCAGCAGGCTCGGCAACTGGCGGTCATGCAGCAATTGCGCCAGCAGCGCCGGCCACCCATCAGCGGAAGTCAGGTGGATCTCGGTGTGCACCGCTTCCATCAGTTTGCGCAGCTGCGGGATCCGTTGTTCGGCGCTGTAGGTGTAAGGCTGAGTCACCAGATCGACGTCAAAGTTGTCGGCAATCGGTGTGGTGCCGGTCAGACTTTTGCGCAACTTGCCGAGGATATTTTGCTTGGCGCTCATCAACGGTCTCCTTGTTTGGCCAGGTGTTCGCGAGCCATGTCATGCAGTGAGCGGGCGGCGGGTTTCGGCGCGCTGTGATTTTGTGTCCACGGGCCGACATTGTTCGGCGCCAGCGCGCGCAGGCGTGTGGCGAAAAACGCAAACAGCCGATACAAGGTCGGCGAGCTGTTGAGCTTCGCCCAGGCGTTCCAGATGAAGCGTTCCTTGCGCGAGTATTTGCTGCCCTGACCGCGCATCACTTGATGAGGGCTGTCGGGAGCTTTGACGTTCTCTTCGCGTAGGCGGCGCAGCAGTGCGGGAATAGGAATTTTTACCGGACACACTTCACCGCAGGCGCCGCATAACGAAGAAGCGCTCGGGTGATCCGGGACTTTCGCCAGGCCGACCATGTGCGGGGTGATGATTTTGCCGATCGGGCCGGGGTAAACCTCGCCGTAGGTATGGCCGCCGACGCGGGTGTAGACCGGGCAATGATTCATGCAGGCGCCGCAGCGGATGCAGTTGAGTGTCTGGCGCAATTCGCTGTCGGCAAACGCCTGGCTGCGACCGTTGTCGAGCAGTACCAGATGCACTTCCTGCGGGCCGTCGAGTTCGTGTTCCTTGCGCGGTCCGGAGATCATGTTGACGTAGGTGGTGATCGGAATGCCCAGCGCCGAGCGGGTCAGCAATGACAGCAGCGGCACCACGTCGCGCAGGTTTTCCACGACTTTTTCGATACCGGTGACGGCGATGTGCACCGGTGGCACGGTGGTGGTCATGCGGCCGTTGCCTTCGTTTTCCACCAGCAGCAGGGTACCGGTTTCGGCCACGGCGAAGTTGACGCCGGAGACGCCGATGTCCGCTTCGAAGAATTTCTGCCGCAGGACCCTGCGACCGATCTGAATGAGTTGGTCAACGTCCTTGGTGTATTCCACGCCAAGTTTGTCGTGGAACAAGGACGCGACCTGACCGGCATTCTTGTGGATTGCCGGCATGATTATGTGTGAAGGCTTCTCGTGGTCGAGCTGGACGATGTACTCCCCCATGTCGGACTCCAGACATTCAATGTCCCGAGCCTCGAGGAAATGGTTCATCTCCATCTCTTCGCTGACCATCGATTTGCCCTTGATCACTTGCCGCGCCTCGTGAGCGCGGATGATCGAAAGAACGATGCCATTGGCCTCGTCCACCGTTTCCGCCCAGTGCACTGTCACACCGTTGCGGGTCAGGTTCTGTTCCAGTTGCTCGAGCAGGTCGGGCAACTTGGAGAGCGCACGCGCCCTGATCGAGTTGCCCAGGGCGCGCAAGTGTTCTCTTTCGTGGGCATCGCTGAAAGCCGCTGCCCGCTTGGTCATCAGTGAATCCATCGCGGTGCGGAAGTTGTTCCGTAACTGCGAGTCGCCCAGGGCGTTGTGCGCCCGGGTGCGGAAGTCTTCTTCTACGGCAACCGTAGGAATAATCGTGGAAGTGCTCATCGGGCACCTCCGGTTCGTTGCCAGAGGAAGCTCGCCAGGTGTTGCCCGCGCAGTGCTTCCTGCTGTTTTTCCAGCGAGCCGTTGATGTTCATCAGGCAGCCGCAGTCGGCACTGAGTACCTGATGCGCGCCGGATTCCTTCAACGCCCGGGTCTTGTCAGCCACCATCGCGCCGGAAATGTCTGGCATACGGACGCTGAATGTCCCACCGAAGCCACAGCATTCGCTTTCGTGATCGTGGTTGACCCGTTCCACGTTGCTCAACTGCGCCAACAACTCGCGGCCGTGCAGGTGGGTGTTCATTTCCCGTCGCGCCGAACACGAGGTGTGCAGCGCCACTTTCACCGGCTCGCCGCTGTCCTTGAGCTGCACCTTGCAGACGAACAGCAGAAACTCGGCCAATTCATAGGTGCGGGCTGCGAGGGCCTGAACCTGTTTCAACGTTTCCGGCTCGTCCTTGAACAAGTCGGCGTAATGCTCGCGGATCATCCCGGCGCACGAACCCGACGGCACCACCACCGGATAGTCCCCGGCAAATAGCGCCAGTTGCGAGCGCGCCACCGTCCGTGCCTGCTCGGTGTAACCCGAGGTGTAGGCCGGTTGTCCGCAGCAGCTCTGCCCTTGCGGGTAGTCGACCCGGATGCCTTCGCGTTCCAGCAAGTGGATCGCGTCCATCCCGGCTTCCGGGTAGAACAGGTCGACTACGCACGTGCCGAACAGGTAGACCCGCGACGGTTTCTCGCCGGGGTATTGCCGGGGTTCGGGCAGTGGCGGTGCGACGCGAGTGGCGTTGGGCACAGCGTTGTAAAAAAGCTCGCTCATCAGGCGTGTCTCCGGGTGGGCCCGGTTATCCGTCTGTTGAGGCTGCCGAATATAGAGCTCGTTGCTTTCAGCAGCCTTACAGACCGGGTTGTGAATTGCTGACGCCGGAATCACGAACTGGCGTCGGTTATTTCCATGTCGCTTGTAGTCTTAATGCACCAGCATGCCGGTGAACCAGTAGGCCTGAGCCAAAGTGATGAGGCCGACAATCGTTGCAAAGAATAGGCTGTGCTTGAGGGTGAAGCGGAACAGATCGGATTCCTTGCCCACCAGACCGGTCGCGGCGCAGGCCACGGCGATCGATTGTGGCGAAATCATTTTGCCGGTCACGCCGCCGCTGGTATTGGCCGCCACCAGCAGGGTGTCGTTGACCCCGATCTGGTGCGCGGTGGTCGCTTGCAGCGAACTGAACAGGGCGTTGGACGAAGTATCGGAACCGGTCAGGAACACGCCGAGCCAGCCGAGGAACGGCGAGAAGAACGGAAACGCTGCGCCAGTACCGGCCAGCACCAGAGCCATGGTCGAGGACATGCCGGAATAGTTGGTGACGAAGGCAAACGCCAGCACCATGCCGATCGACAGGATCGGCCAGCGCAGTTCGTAGAAGGTCTCTTTCAAAGTGGTCAGACCAGTTTTGAAATTGATCTTCAGCACCAGCATCGAGATCAGTGCGGAGAAGAAAATTGCCGTGCCGGTCGCGGAAATCGGATCGAGTTTGAATACGGCCGGGATCGCGGTCGGAGCAGCAACGATCGGAGCGGTCTTGATCACCAGTTGATCCAGGTGCGGAATCGCGAAGTTGAACACCCAGGCGTACATCGAACCGCCGGCGGCAAACATCGCCTTGAAAGGCTTGAGGGTCCAGATGGTCACCAGCACGGTGAGGATCAGGAACGGCGACCAGGCTTTGAAAATTTCCCCAAGGCTGTAAGGCGAAGCGACGGTGGTGCGCTTCTGGCCGAAACCGCCGACGCTGGCGGAGACCACCGAAGCGGATACGGCGCCGACGATGTGCTGGCCGGCGGCACGTTTCGGTTGCCAGACCTTCAGGAACAGGGTCAGCGAAATCAGACTGGCCAGGGCCGACGTGATGTCCGGCAGTTCCGGGCCGATGAAATTCGAAGTGAAGTATTGGGTGACAGCGAAGCTCAGGCCCGCAACCAGTGCGGCTGGCCAGGTTTCACGCACGCCGCGCAGGCCGTCCATCATGAACACCAGCCAGAACGGCACGAACAGCGACAGCAGTGGCAACTGGCGGCCGGTCATGGCGCCGATCTTGAACGCGTCGATGCCGGTGACTTGCCCGGCCACGATGATCGGAATCCCCAGTGCGCCGAACGCCACCGGTGCGGTGTTGGCAATCAGGCACAGGCCGGCGGCGTACAACGGGTTGAAACCCAGGCCTACCAGCAGTGCAGCGGTAATCGCCACTGGCGCGCCGAATCCGGCGGCACCTTCCAGGAATGCACCGAAGCAGAAACCGATCAGCAGCACCTGCAGACGCTGGTCGTCAGTGATCGACAGCACCGAGCTGCGGATGACCTCGAACTGGCCACTCTTGACCGTCAGTTTGTACAGGAACACCGCCGCCACAATGATCCAGGCAATCGGCCACAGACCATAGGCGAAACCATATCCGGCGGCGGCGAACGCCATGTCGACCGGCATCTGGAACGCGAAGATCGCCACAAGGATCGCCAGGGCGAGCGTGATGCTGCCGGCCACATGACCTTTGAGGCGGAACACCGCCAAAGCGAGAAAGAAGAAAACGATGGGGATGACGGCCGCGAGTGCGGACACGCCGAGACTGCCGAGCGGGCTGTAGAGCTGTTGCCAGGTTTGCATATGGGGTGGCCCCTAATTGTTGTTGGTCAGGCACTGTCAGCGTTCTTGGTTAATTGGTAATACCAATTTACAATCGCTGTTGGCTAGGGTAAAAGCCTTGATATCGGTGTGTCAATTTGCCGCCCTAAAACTTTTGTCGAACAACCGGACGGCGAGTCGGATTGCACCGGTTGTATTGACGTCATCTGGCAGGTGTCGGCGCAGCGTCGATAGGCCAGAATAGAGAGCCCGGCGAGCGGTCGGGATGGTGGAGAGTTGAGTGATGGGGTTTGATCAGATACGTCAGCGCCGTTTGTCTGACGACATTGTCGAGCGATTGGAAGGGATGATTCTCGAGGGCACGCTGAAGTCCGGCGAGCGTCTGCCGGCCGAGCGGACTCTGGCGGAACAGTTCGGCGTTTCCCGGCCCTCGTTGCGCGAGGCGATTCAGAAACTGGCGGCAAAGGGTTTGCTGGTCAGTAAGCAGGGCGGCGGCAACTATGTCGTGGATAGCCTCGGTTCGACGTTCAGCGATCCGCTGCTGCAATTGCTGGAAAGCAATCCCGAGGCGCAGCGCGATTTGCTGGAATTTCGCCACACGCTGGAGGCATCGTGCGCCTATTACGCGGCATTGCGCGCCACGGATGTGGATCGTGAACGGCTGACGGCTGCGTTTGAAGAATTACAGGACTGCTATTCGCGTCATGACGAAGTGAGCCGGGCGGAAGAGGGCGCGGCGGATGCGAAATTCCATCTGGCGATTGCCGAAGCCAGTCATAACGCGGTGTTGCTGCACACCATTCGCGGGCTGTTCGATCTGCTCAAGCGCAACGTCGTGACCAACATCGGTGGCATGTACAAGCAGCGCACGGAAACCCGCGACATGCTGATCACCCAGCATCGGGAGTTGTATCTGGCGATTATCGAGGGGCGCGCGGAACAGGCGCGTGAGGTGTCCAGCCGACACATTCTGTATGTTCAGGAAGTGCTGGAAGAAGTGCGACAGGAAGTACAGCGCATGGCTCGCGCCGAGCGACGCAAAGGGATGTAAAAAAGACCGCTCCCGTGCCAGGCGCGGGAACGGTCATTCAGGCAGAAGAATCAGTCTTCCTTGCCCTTGTTGCGCACCGCACGCTGCAACTCGCGACCGGCGTCGCGTTCGCGTTCGGTATCACGCTTGTCGTATTCCTTCTTGCCCTTGCCCAGTGCGATCTCGCACTTGACCATGTGCTTGCTCCAGTACCAGGACAGGCACACGCAGGCGTAACCCTTCTGCTGCACAGCGGCGGCGAGCTTGTCCAGCTCGCGGCGGTTGAGCAGCAGCTTGCGGGTGCGCACCGGGTCAGCGATGACGTGGGTGCTGGCGGTCATCAGAGGCGTGATGTGGCTGCCGAGCAACCAGGCTTCGCCATCCTTGAGCAACACGTAACTGTCGACCAGTTGCAGTTTGCTTGCCCGCAGACTTTTTACTTCCCAGCCGGCCAGGACCAGACCAGCCTCGAACTTGTGCTCGATGAAGTAATCGTGTCGCGCCTTTTTGTTTTGCGCGATGGTCCCTGTTGGGTGTTTCTTCTGTTTAGCCATAGGGGCGGCATTATATGGAGATAAACGGCTGTCGGCTACGGTGATGCTGCGTGCTTGAGCAGGTTGAGTGAATCCCGGACAATGCGGCCTCTTTTTCTAACGCTTGGGCGTGATAAACGATGTCGACAGACAAGGTTTCTGTCCACGGCAGTTGGGCTAGCCGCTGGGTTTTCATATTCGCCGCGACCGGTTCGGCCGTGGGATTGGGCAGCATCTGGAAATTCCCCTACATGGTCGGGGTCTACGGTGGCGGCGCCTTCGTGCTGATGTTTCTGGCCTGTATTGCGTTGATCGGCATCCCGGTGATGCTCGCCGAAACCCTGATCGGCCGGCGTGCCCGTCAGAGTCCGGCAAATGCCCTGAAGGTGCTGGCGCTGGAAGCGGGGCACTCGGGCAAGTGGTCGTGGGGCGCGTTCGCCGGGATGATCACGGCGTTGCTGATCCTGTCTTTTTACAGTGTGGTCGGCGGCTGGTCGCTGGATTACATCATTGATATGGGGCGCGGAGACTTCCAGGGCGCTACGGCCGATCAGGTCGGGGCCTATTTTGGCAATGTCATCTCCGATCCGTGGCGCCTGACACTTTGGCACACGGTTTTCATGCTGTTGTCTGCGGTAGTGATCGCCAAGGGCGTGGTCGCCGGGCTCGAGCGCAGCCTGCGGATCATGATGCCGCTGCTGTTCGTGATGGTGCTGGTTCTGCTGGGCTACAGCATGACTACCGGGCATTTCATGGAGGGCGTGCACTTCATGTTCGACTTCCACCCCGAGAAAGTCCTCGACGGCTTGCTGCCGGCCATGGGCCACGCGTTCTTCTCCCTGAGCGTGGGCGTGGGCTCGATCATGATATACGGCGCCTACATGACCAAGGAGGCTTCGCTGTCCGGCACGGTCGTGGGTGTGGCGCTGCTCGATACCTTTGTTTCGCTGGTGGCCGGTCTGGCCTTGTTTCCGATTGTGTTCGCCGGTGGTTTGAACCCGAGCGAAGGCCCGGGGCTGATGTTTGTCAGCCTGCCATTTGCTTTCGGTAACGTGCTGTTCGGCCAGTTGATGGGCGTGGTGTTCTTCGTTCTGGTGGCCATTGCCGCCTGGAGCTCAGCGATTTCCCTGCTAGAGCCGATGGTCGCCTATCTGGTTGAGCGGACTAAAATCAGTCGTGCCTGGGTGACATTCTGGTTGGCCTTCACTTGCTGGTTCGTCGGCCTGGGCACGGTGTTTTCCTTCAATATCTGGAAGGAAGCCAAATTTTTCGTGAACGATGGCGGGGTGTTCCATCTCTACCAATGGGGGGCGGCCGGTGGCCTGGACTTCTTTGGGGTGATCGACTTCTTCACCTCGCGGATCATGTTGCCGCTCGGCGGGCTGTGCTTCGTGCTGTTTGCCGGTTGGGTGATGGGGCGTGAGGCGGTGCGTGACGAGTTGTCGATTCGCAGCCCGGCGCTGTTCGCCCTGTCTCTGTTTTTGATGCGCTATGTGGCGCCCATCGGCATTCTTGTAGTGTTTGCCGCCCAGCTCTGGAAGTGACGCTTACATGACGACACATATTCAACGATCGGCGCTGCTGCCTTATCCGGCGCAATTTCTCTACGACCTCGTCAATGACGTGGCACGTTACCCGGAATTTCTGCCGTGGTGCTCGTCTGCTGAAGTCCTGGAAAGCTCGCCTGAGCACATGCGCGCCAGTGTCGGCGTGGCCAAGGGCGGTCTTAGTCAGCACTTCGTGACGCGCAACACGCTGGTGCCGGGGCAGTCGATCGAGATGAACCTGGAGGAGGGGCCGTTCAATCAGCTGCACGGCGTCTGGGTGTTCAAGGCGCTGAACGAGAAGGCCTGCAAGATCAGTCTGGATCTGTCTTTCGACTACGCCGGGCCGCTGGTCCGCGCGACGCTCGGGCCTTTGTTCAATCAGGCGGCCAATACGCTGGTGGACGCGTTCTGCCAGCGCGCCAAGCAGATGCATGGTTGAGCCGGTGATCGAAGTCGAAGTGGTGTATGCGGCGGTTGATCGTCAGGTTTTGCGTGTAATCAGTGTTGCTGAGGGTACGACGGTGCGTGCGGCGCTGATGGCGTCCGGGATTGATGCTGAATTTCCGGAGCTGGATCTGAAGAGCTGTCCTTTGGGGATCTTCGGCAAAGTGATTGCTGATCCGGATGCTCGACAGGTTCAGGAAGGTGATCGCATCGAGATCTATCGACCACTGTTGGCTGATCCGAAAGAGGTGCGCCGATTGCGTGCCGCCAAGGCTGCCGAGGCTAAAGCCAGAAATCAGTGATGCGCTGATCTGCAGGCAATAAAAAACCCGGAATTTCCGGGTTTTTTATTGCGTCGCAAATTATTGCGGCGAGGTGTCCAGCGGTTCTGGCGTTGGAACCGGAACGGTTTCCACACCATCGACGTCCTTCTGGATCTGATCCAGCAAGGAGCCTGGCTTGGCCGGTTTTTCCGGTGTCGGCTGCTCGGCGTTTTCAGCAGGAGTGGTCACGCTGGTGCCACTGTCCTTGCCGAGAATGGCTTCGTCACGGCTGACGCCCGGCATGAAGTCACCGGACAGGCTGACAAGACGGTCATTCGAGTCGAAAATGACACTCATGCGTTCCTGCTGACGTTCACCGCCACCAGGTTGCAGGCTGTACAGATAATCCCAGCGGTTGGCATGGAACGTGTCGGCAAGCAGAGGGTTACCCATGATAAACCGTACTTGCGGCCGGGTCATTCCCGGGCGTAACTGGTCTATCATGTCCTGCGTGACGACATTGCCCTGCTGGATGTCGATTTTGTAAACCCCGGGGAATGAACAACCGGCGAGTGCGAGCAGTCCCACAAAGGTGAAACTGGTTAGCAAGAGCTTGGTGTTTTGCATCGGTGGGCGACTTCCACTATCTTGGCTGGGACAACGTAAACGCCGATCATACCCGCATTAAGAGAAGCTGCGAAGCAGCATCGCGAGAAAGCTGACCATGGTTGAAAATAGCGAACTACGCAAAGCCGGCCTCAAAGTGACCCTGCCACGGGTCAAGATCCTGCAAATGCTCGACTCTACAGAGCAGCGTCACATGAGTGCCGAGGACGTCTACAAGGCGTTGATGGAAGCTGGCGAGGATGTCGGTCTGGCCACGGTTTACCGTGTTCTGACCCAGTTCGAAGCGGCTGGCCTCGTGGTCCGTCACAACTTCGACGGCGGCCACGCGGTATTCGAATTGGCCGACGGTGGCCACCACGATCATATGGTTAACGTGGAGTCGGGCGAAGTCATCGAATTCTTCGACGAAGAAATCGAAAAACTTCAGAAGGCGATCGTCGAGAAGCACGGTTACGAGATGGTTGATCACAATCTCGTACTGTACGTACGCAACAAAAAGTAAGCATGTCGCGCGAATTTCAGGTTCGCGAAACGAGCGAAGGCGACCCAAGGGTCGCCTTCGTGCTTTCTGGCGTGCTTAAACCTTTGCGGTAACGACCATCTTTTTCGCGTGCGCCAAAGACTCTTTGGTCAGATCGATGCCGCCAAGCATCCGCGCGACTTCTTCTATACGGTCATTCTTGCTCAGCTTCGAAACGGCTGTGTGAGTCGCCTGCTCGCCGCGCACTTTATGCACGAACAGGTGCTGATGTCCCTGGGCCGCGACTTGCGGCAAGTGTGTGACCGTCAGTACCTGTCCGCGATCCCCGAGGCGGCGCAGCAACTGGCCGACGATTTCGGCCGTCGGACCGCCAATGCCCACGTCCACTTCGTCGAATACCAATGTCGGTACGCGAGAGGTCTGGGCGGTAATCACCTGGATGGCCAGGCTGATCCGTGACAGCTCACCGCCGGACGCCACTTTGGCCAGGGCCTTCAGGGGTTGGCCAGGGTTGGCGCTGACCAGCAGTTCAACCTGCTCCAGGCCATTGGGTTGTAGTTCGCTGCTGTTGTTGGCGCGCAATTCGATGGTGAAGCGACCGCCGGGCATGCCCAGGCGCTGGATCTCCTGCTCCACCGCGCTGGCCAGGCTGCCGGCCGCCTGGTGACGCAGCTCACTGAGTTCCCGAGCCTTTTCCTGATAGTGGCGGGCATAGGATGCAAGCTCCTCGGCGAGACGTTCGATGGATTCATCGTTGGCGTCGAGGGCTTCGATTTCGTCGAGCAGCTTCTGCTGCATCTCTGCCACTTCCGTCGGCTGAATGCGGTGTTTGCGTGCCAGTGTGTAGATGGAGTCCAGACGTTCTTCCAGATATTGCAGGCGCGCCGGATCGGCGTCGAAGTTGTCGAGAAAACGATTGAGCTCGCCGACGGCTTCTTCGACCTGGATCTGCGCGCTGGTCAGCAGGCTGCTCGCCTCACCCAGCGCGCCGACCGAATTGTTCACGCTCGACAGGCGATTGAGGCTGGCCGTCAGGGCATTCAGCACGTTGCCGGAATCGCTTTCGCTGCATTGCTCGACCACTTGTCGGCAGATGCCGAGCAGGGTTTCGGCATTGGTCAGGTTCTTGTGTTCCTGCTCCAGTTCTTCCAGCTCGTTTTCGCCGAGGCCGAGGTTTTCCAGTTCTTCGAGCTGGTAGCTGAGCAGCTGATGGCGCGCGCGCTGTTCGTCGCCGGAGTTGGAAAGGCGCTCCAGCTCCTGACGGGTCTGGCGCCAGCGCTGGGCGGCCAGGTGAACCTGGCGCGCCAGATCGGTGGCCCCGGCGTACTCGTCGAGCAGGCGCCGGTGGGTGTCGGTCTTGAGCAGGGATTGGTGTTCGTGCTGGCTGTGGATATCGATCAGCAGCTCACCGAGAGCCTTAAGGTCGCCGAGCGGGCAGGGCGTGCCATTTATATAGCCGCGTGAGCGACCTTCGGACGTGATGACCCGGCGCAGGATGCACGGGCCGTCGATTTCCAGGTCGCGTTCCGCGAGCCAGGCGCTGGCCTCGGGAATGTCGGCCAGATCGAAGGTCGCCAGGATATCGGCCTTGTCGGCGCCCGGTCGAACCACGCCGCTGTCGGCGCGATCACCGAGCGTCAGGCCCAGGGCGTCGAGCATGATCGACTTGCCGGCGCCGGTTTCCCCGGTAATCACGCTCATGCCGCGATCGAGTTCGAGATCGAGATGTTCAACGATGGCGTAGTTGTGTACGGACAGGTGCACCAGCATAAAGGCCGCTCCCAGGCTTCAGGTCTGGTTATTTATACAGTGTTTTGTTTCGGGCTGACAATGCCCTCGCCGAGGTCGATGGGGATGATCCGATCAAATGCCTATCGCGCCAGGGAATGGCAATGCAGCACTTTTTTGTAGGGTTAATCGTTGTCAGCCCTTGAAGCCTGATTTTGCGGCCCCATATATCGGGGCAGAAGCGCGAATCGAACTCGCGGACGATATTGAAAGGAGAATTCTATGGCTGACGAACAGACAGTAGATACGCAAAACCCAGAAGCCAATCAGGCGCCCGAGACTTCGGGTGATGACCTGGCGACCCGTGTACAAGTGCTCGAAGAGCAATTGGCCGCCGCGCAGGATCAATCGCTGCGCGTAGCTGCCGATCTGCAGAACGTCCGCCGCCGTGCCGAGCAGGATGTCGAAAAGGCGCACAAGTTTGCGCTGGAAAAATTCGCCGGCGATCTGCTGCCGATCGTCGACAGCCTGGAGCGTGGTCTCGAGCTGTCGAGCCCTGATGACGAAAGCATCCGTCCGATGCGCGAAGGCATCGAGCTGACCCTGAAAATGTTTCACGACACCCTCACGCGCTATCAGCTTGTCGCTGTAAGCCCGCAGGAAGGCGAACCGTTCAATGCCGTGGAGCATCAGGCGATGGCCATGCAGGAAAGTGCTGATCTGGAGCCGAACAGCATTCTGAAGGTGTTCCAGAAGGGCTATCAGCTCAACGGTCGCCTGTTGCGTCCGGCGATGGTCGTGGTCAGCAAGGCGCCGGCGCCAGTTTCGCCTTCGATTGACGAGAAGGCTTGAAATTAGCCGCAAGGCCCCCATTTACAAGTCAAGCGTTTAAGTATTACCGCAGTCAGCCACCACTGCTGCGGCAAAAAAATCCAAAGTTTCGGGAGAGTGAACATGGGCAAAATTATCGGTATCGACCTGGGGACTACCAACTCCTGCGTCTCCGTGCTGGAAAACGGCGTGGCCAAAGTTATTGAGAACGCCGAAGGCGCGCGTACAACGCCGTCGATCATCGCTTACGCCAATGATGGTGAAATTCTGGTGGGTCAGTCCGCCAAGCGTCAGGCTGTGACCAACCCGCACAACACACTGTTCGCAGTGAAGCGCCTGATTGGCCGCCGCTTCGACGAAGAAGTTGTACAGAAAGACATCAAGCTGGTGCCTTACAAGATCGTCAAGGCCAACAACGGTGACGCCTGGGTCGAGGCTTCCGGCAAGCAGATGGCTCCGCCGCAAATCAGCGCCGAAGTCCTGAAAAAGATGAAGAAGACCGCCGAAGACTATCTCGGTGAGGCTGTGACCGAAGCGGTGATCACCGTTCCGGCGTACTTCAACGACAGTCAGCGTCAGGCAACTAAAGATGCTGGCCGCATCGCCGGTCTGGACGTAAAACGTATCATCAACGAACCGACCGCAGCTGCTCTGGCTTACGGTATGGACAAGGCCAAGGGCGATCACACCGTGATCGTTTACGACCTGGGTGGTGGTACCTTCGACGTTTCCGTGATCGAAATCGCCGAAGTTGACGGCGAGCACCAGTTTGAAGTTCTGGCCACCAACGGTGACACCTTCCTGGGCGGCGAAGACTTTGACATGCGCCTGATCGACTACCTCGTCGACGAGTTCAAGAAAGAGTCCGGCATGGACCTGAAGAACGATCCTCTGGCCCTGCAGCGTCTGAAAGAAGCCGCTGAGAAAGCCAAGATCGAGCTGTCTTCTTCGCAGTCGACCGACGTCAACCTGCCGTACATCACAGCAGATGCGACTGGTCCTAAGCACCTGAACGTGAAGATCTCTCGTGCCAAGCTCGAGTCGCTGGTCGAAGATCTGGTGAACCGTACCATCGAGCCGTGCCGTATTGCTCTGAAAGACGCCGGTATCGACGCCAGCAAAATTGACGACGTGATTCTGGTTGGTGGTCAGACTCGTATGCCACTGGTGCAGAAGGCAGTTACCGATTTCTTCGGTAAAGAAGCACGTAAAGACGTGAACCCGGACGAAGCCGTTGCCATGGGTGCTGCGATCCAGGGCGCCGTTCTGGCCGGTGACGTGAAAGACGTTCTGTTGCTCGACGTCAGCCCGCTGACCCTGGGTATCGAAACCATGGGTGGCGTGATGACCGCGCTGATCGAGAAAAACACCACGATTCCTACCAAGAAATCGCAAGTGTTCTCGACGGCCGACGACAACCAGGGCGCCGTGACCATTCACGTCCTGCAAGGCGAGCGCAAGCAAGCCGCACAGAACAAGTCCCTGGGCAAGTTCGACCTGGCCGACATTCCACCTGCTCCACGTGGTGTGCCGCAGATCGAAGTGACCTTCGACATCGACGCCAACGGCATCCTGCACGTAGGTGCGAAGGACAAGGCGACTGGCAAAGAGCAGAAGATCACCATCAAGGCCAACTCTGGTCTGTCGGATGAAGAAATCCAGAAGATGGTGCGCGACGCCGAGCTGAACGCCGAGGAAGACCGCAAGTTCGAAGAGCTGGCCGCTGCCCGTAACCAGGGTGATGCACTGGTTCACTCGACTCGCAAGATGATCGCTGACGCTGGCGACAAAGTGACTGCAGAAGAGAAGACTGCAATCGAAGCGGCCGTGGTTGCCCTGGAAGCCGCCGTCAAAGGCGACGACAAGGCTGCCATCGACGCCAAAGTTGAAGAGTTGTCGAAAGTCTCTGCGCCGGTTGCCCAGAAGATGTACGCCGAACAGGCTCAGCCTGCTGAAGGCGCGGCACCGCACGACGAGAAAGCTGAAAAGGCTGACGATGTTGTCGATGCCGAGTTCGAAGAAGTCAAAGACCACAAGTAAGTTGTTGGTCGCCCGGTTGACTGCCTTGCGGCGGTGACTGGTAGGATGTCGCCGCGCGGGAGCTTGCTCCCGCGTTGGCGTATCTGGAATACGCGAATTTTTACAGCATGCGACAAGGTTCGGGTGCTGGCGGTATGGCCGGGAATGCTCCTGCTTTTCGCGCCGCAAATACCGCATGAACCAAAGACCAGGATCGTTGAATTGACGTGAGTTGGGTCCGGGCCTGTATTGGGGCTCAACGAGTTTGGCGAAGCTCAGGAGGGGTTTGCCGAACGTCCTCAAGAGTATGAAGAACTTATGGCTAAGCGTGACTATTACGAAGTGTTGGGTGTTGAGCGCGGCTCAAGCGAAGCAGACCTGAAAAAGGCCTATCGCCGTCTGGCGATGAAGCATCACCCGGACCGTAATCCCGATGACAAAGCGTCGGAAGAACTGTTCAAAGAGGCCAACGAAGCCTACGAAGTGCTGTCCGATTCCAGCAAGCGTGCAGCGTACGACCAGTACGGTCATGCCGGCGTCGACCCGAGCATGGGTGGCGGCGGTGCAGGCTTCGGCGGTCAGAACTTCTCCGACATCTTCGGTGATGTCTTTAGTGACTTCTTCGGTGGCGGTCGCGGCGGTTCCCGTGGCGGCGCCCAGCGTGGCAGCGATTTGCGCTACACCCTGGAGCTGAACCTGGAAGAAGCGGTACGCGGTACCACCGTGAATATCCGCGTTCCGACACTGGTCAACTGCAAGCCTTGCGATGGTTCGGGCGCGAAGAAAGGCTCGTCGCCATCGACCTGCCCGACGTGCGGCGGCATCGGTCAGGTGCGCATGCAGCAAGGCTTCTTCTCGGTGCAGCAGACCTGCCCGCGCTGCCATGGCCAGGGCAAGATCATTTCCGATCCGTGCGACTCATGCCACGGCGACGGTCGCGTCGAAGAATACAAAACCCTTTCCGTCAAAGTGCCGGCCGGTGTCGACACCGGTGACCGCATTCGTCTGTCCGGTGAAGGCGAGGCGGGCACTCAGGGTGGCCCGACCGGCGACCTGTACGTGGTGATCAATGTCCGCGAACACGACATCTTCCAGCGTGACGGCAAGCATCTGTTCTGCGAAGTGCCGATCAGCTTCGTCGACGCGGCCCTGGGCGGCGAGCTGGAAATTCCGACCCTCGACGGTCGCGTCAAACTGAAGATTCCGGAAGGAACTCAGACCGGCAAGCAGTTCCGCGTACGCGGCAAGGGTGTTGCGCCAGTGCGTGGCGGTGGGGCGGGCGATCTGATGTGCCGTGTGGCCGTCGAAACGCCGGTCAACCTGACCCGTCGTCAACGTGAACTGCTGGAAGAGTTCCGCAGCTCCCTGGCGGACGACAACAGCCACTCCCCGAAAACCACCGGTTGGTTCGACGGTGTGAAACGCTTCTTCGGCGATCTGTAAGGAGTCGGCATGCGACGTATAGCTGTGATGGGCGCTGCCGGGCGCATGGGCAAGATTCTGGTCGAGGCGGTGCAGCAGCGCGCGCCGCTGACCGGTCTGACGGCCGCGATTGTCCGCCCTGGCAGTACGCTGATCGGTGTGGATGCCGGTGAGCTGGCTTCGCTCGGTCGAATCGGCGTGCCGCTGTCCGGGAATCTGGAATCAGTGGCGGAAGAGTTCGATGTGTTGATCGACTTCACCCTGCCGGAAGTGATGCTGAAAAACCTGGCCTTCTGCCGCAAGGCCGGCAAGGCGATGGTGATCGGCACGACCGGGCT
The DNA here is from genome assembly GCF_002884345.1 of Pseudomonas sp. GW456-12-10-14-LB2. NCBI lineage: Bacteria > Pseudomonadati > Pseudomonadota > Gammaproteobacteria > Pseudomonadales > Pseudomonadaceae > Pseudomonas > Pseudomonas sp. GW456-12-10-14-LB2. Next base: position 65,411 of record NZ_POHV01000020.1, on the reverse strand, counting down.
GGATGCTGCGCAGAAGCAATTGCTGGCCGACGCGGGCAAGGATATCCCGATCGTCTTCGCCGCCAACTTCAGTGTCGGCGTCAATCTGTCGCTGAAGCTGCTCGACATGGCGGCACGGGTGTTGGCGGATGATGCGGACATCGAAATCATCGAAGCCCATCACCGGCACAAGATTGATGCGCCGTCGGGTACGGCCCTGCGCATGGGTGAAGTGATCGCCAATGCGCTGGATCGTGATCTGCAGAAAGTCGCGGTCTATGGTCGTGAAGGCCACACCGGTGCTCGTGAGCGCGAAACCATCGGTTTCGCCACTGTTCGCGGTGGTGATGTGGTGGGTGATCACTCGGTGTTGTTCGCCTGCGAGGGCGAGCGACTGGAGATCACGCACAAGGCTTCGAGTCGCATGACGTTCGCCAAGGGCGCGGTGCGTGCGGCGTTGTGGCTGGATGCTCGTGAGCCTGGTTTGTACGACATGCAGGACGTGCTCGACCTGCATTGAGATGTTCTGAAGCCGGCGCAAACGCCCTGTTTGCGCCGGTTTTACTCCGCCGAGCGACGCCCTGTCGCATTCTCCGGCCTTTCGGCCTCATTGGCGGTAGACCAAAAAACCCTTTTTCTGTAAGCTACAGCTTTAGTGTGTCCACTAAAAGCGCGCAGAATAATTCAGTGAAGAAGCGGGGTGACGTGTCCATACGTCACTCCGCTTTTTTACAACCTGCGATTGCCCTTTCATGCGTTATTTACGGGAGGTCTTCTTGACTAAGCCAGCCATACTCGCCCTTGCTGATGGCAGCATTTTTCGCGGCGAAGCCATTGGAGCCGACGGTCAGACCGTTGGTGAGGTGGTGTTCAACACCGCAATGACCGGCTATCAGGAAATCCTTACCGATCCTTCCTACGCCCAACAGATCGTTACCCTGACTTACCCGCACATCGGCAACACCGGCACCACGCCGGAAGATGCCGAGTCCGATCGCGTCTGGTCCGCTGGCCTGGTCATCCGTGACCTGCCGCTGGTAGCGAGCAACTGGCGTAACACGATGTCCCTGTCCGATTACCTGAAAGCCAACAACGTTGTGGCGATCGCCGGTATCGACACCCGCCGCCTGACCCGCATCCTGCGTGAAAAAGGCGCACAGAACGGCTGCATCATGGCCGGCGACAACATCTCCGAAGAAGCGGCCATCGCCGCGGCGCAAGGCTTCCCGGGCCTGAAGGGCATGGACCTGGCGAAAGTCGTCAGCACCAAGACCCAATACGAATGGCGCTCCACTGTCTGGGATCTGAAAACCGACAGCCACGCGACCATCGAAGCCTCCGAGCTGCCTTACCACGTGGTTGCCTATGACTACGGCGTCAAGGTCAACATCCTGCGCATGCTGGTCGAGCGCGGCTGCCGCGTCACTGTTGTTCCAGCGCAAACTCCGGCTGCCGACGTACTGGCTCTGAAACCGGACGGCGTGTTCCTGTCCAACGGCCCTGGTGATCCGGAGCCTTGCGACTACGCGATCAAGGCGATCAAGGAAGTACTGGAAACCGAAATTCCGGTCTTCGGCATCTGCCTCGGCCACCAGCTGCTGGCTCTGGCCTCCGGTGCCAAGACCCTGAAAATGGGCCACGGCCACCACGGTGCCAACCACCCGGTGCAGGATCTGGACACGGGCGTCGTGATGATCACCAGCCAGAACCACGGCTTCGCGGTTGACGAAGAAACCCTGCCAGCCAACGTCCGCGCGATCCACAAATCGCTGTTCGACGGCACCCTGCAAGGTATCGAGCGCACCGACAAGAGCGCGTTCAGCTTCCAGGGTCACCCTGAAGCGAGCCCGGGCCCGAACGATGTGGCCCCTCTGTTTGACCGCTTCATCAACGAGATGGCCAAGCGACGCTAAGCGCTCGCCTTGAGACTGTAGCGAGAAGCCCCTCGAGGGCGGCCCCGGAACCGGCGGCCCCCTCGGGACTTCAGAAATCGATCAAGACGGCTTGCCGACTGACCTGCGGATTTGAGTGACAAACCCATGCCAAAACGTACAGACATTAAAAGCATCCTGATTCTCGGCGCTGGCCCGATCGTTATCGGCCAGGCCTGCGAATTCGACTACTCCGGCGCCCAGGCCTGTAAAGCCCTGCGCGAAGAGGGTTACCGCGTCATCCTGGTGAACTCCAACCCGGCCACCATCATGACCGACCCGGACATGGCCGACGCCACCTATATCGAGCCGATCAAGTGGCAGACCGTTGCCAAGATCATCGAAAAAGAGCGTCCGGATGCCGTGCTGCCAACCATGGGCGGCCAGACTGCTCTGAACTGCGCCCTGGACCTGGAGCGCGAAGGCGTTCTGGAGAAGTTCGGCGTAGAGATGATCGGCGCCAACGCCGACACCATCGACAAGGCTGAAGACCGTTCGCGTTTCGACAAGGCGATGAAGGCCATTGGCCTGGAATGCCCGCGTTCCGGTATCGCCCACAGCATGGAAGAAGCCAACGCGGTGCTCGAGCGCCTGGGCTTCCCGTGCATCATTCGTCCGTCCTTCACCATGGGCGGCACCGGTGGCGGTATCGCTTACAACCGTGAAGAGTTCGAAGAAATCTGCGCCCGTGGTCTGGACCTGTCGCCAACCAAGGAACTGCTGATCGACGAATCGCTGATCGGCTGGAAAGAATATGAAATGGAAGTTGTCCGCGACAAAAAGGACAACTGCATCATCGTCTGCTCGATCGAAAACTTCGACCCGATGGGCGTGCACACCGGTGACTCGATCACCGTTGCCCCGGCTCAGACCCTGACTGACAAGGAATACCAGATCCTGCGTAACGCCTCGCTGGCGGTACTGCGCGAGATCGGCGTCGAGACCGGCGGTTCCAACGTTCAGTTCGGTATCTGCCCGGACACCGGCCGTATGGTCGTGATCGAGATGAACCCGCGTGTATCCCGCTCGTCGGCTCTGGCCTCGAAAGCCACCGGTTTCCCGATCGCCAAGATCGCGGCCAAGCTGGCCGTCGGTTACACCCTCGACGAACTGCAGAACGACATCACCGGCGGCCGTACCCCGGCGTCCTTCGAGCCGTCCATCGACTACGTCGTGACCAAGCTGCCGCGCTTCGCCTTCGAGAAGTTCGCCAACGCTGACGCGCGCCTGACCACCCAGATGAAGTCGGTCGGTGAAGTCATGGCCATCGGCCGTACCTTCCAGGAATCCCTGCAGAAAGCCCTGCGCGGTCTGGAAGTGGGCGTTTGCGGTCTGGACGAGAAAGTCGACCTGAGCAACCCGGAAAGCATGAGCGTGCTCAAGCGCGAACTGACCGTGCCGGGCGCCGAGCGTATCTGGTACGTGGCGGACGCCTTCCGCGCCGGCATGACCGTCGAAGAAATCTTCGGCATGAACATGATCGATCCGTGGTTCCTGGTGCAGATCGAAGACCTGATCAAGGACGAAGAGAAGGTCAAGACCCTCGGTCTGTCCGCTATCGACCGCGATCTGATGTACAAGCTCAAGCGCAAAGGTTTCTCCGACCAGCGTCTGGCCAAACTGCTGGGCGTCACCGAGAAGAACCTGCGTACTCACCGCCACAAGCTGGAAGTGTTCCCGGTCTACAAGCGCGTCGACACCTGCGCGGCCGAGTTCGCCACCGACACGGCCTACCTGTACTCGACCTACGAGGAAGAGTGCGAAGCCGCGCCGTCCGGTCGCGACAAGATCATCATCCTCGGCGGTGGCCCGAACCGTATCGGTCAGGGCATCGAGTTCGACTACTGCTGCGTTCACGCGGCACTGGCGCTGCGCGATGACGGTTACGAGACCATCATGGTCAACTGCAACCCGGAAACCGTTTCCACTGACTACGACACTTCCGACCGTCTGTACTTCGAGCCGGTGACCCTGGAAGACGTGCTGGAAATCTGCCGCGTCGAGAAGCCGAAAGGCGTGATCGTCCAGTACGGCGGCCAGACGCCTCTGAAGCTGGCTCGCGCCCTGGAAGCGGCCGGCGTGCCGATCATCGGCACCAGCCCAGACGCCATCGACCGTGCGGAAGACCGTGAGCGCTTCCAGCAAATGGTCGAGCGCCTGAACCTGCGTCAGCCACCAAACGCCACCGTGCGCAGCGAAGACGAAGCTGTTCGCGCTGCCGCGAAGATCGGTTACCCGCTGGTGGTGCGTCCGTCCTATGTACTGGGCGGCCGGGCGATGGAAATCGTTTACAAGGAAGAAGAACTCAAGCGTTACCTGCGTGACGCGGTGCAAGTGTCGAACGACAGCCCGGTGCTGCTCGACCACTTCCTCAACTGCGCCATCGAGATGGACGTGGATGCGGTCTGCGACGGCAAGGACGTAGTGATCGGCGCGATCATGCAGCACATCGAACAGGCGGGCGTTCACTCCGGTGACTCCGCGTGCTCGCTGCCGCCGTACTCGCTGCCGGCGCACATCCAGGACGAGATGCGCGAACAGGTCAAGAAAATGGCCCTGGAACTGGGCGTGGTCGGCCTGATGAACGTTCAGTTGGCGCTGCAAGGCGAAGACATCTACGTCATCGAAGTCAACCCGCGTGCTTCCCGTACCGTACCGTTCGTGTCGAAGTGCATCGGTGTTTCCCTGGCGATGATCGCGGCCCGCGTCATGGCCGGTAAAACCCTGAAGGAAATCGGCTTCACCAAGGAAATCATCCCGAACTTCTACAGCGTGAAAGAGGCGGTGTTCCCGTTCGCCAAGTTCCCAGGTGTTGACCCGATTCTCGGCCCAGAGATGAAGTCCACCGGTGAAGTGATGGGCGTCGGCGACACCTTCGGCGAAGCCTTTGCCAAAGCCCAGATGGGCGCCAGCGAAGTGCTGCCGACCGGCGGTACCGCATTCATCAGCGTGCGCGACGATGACAAGCCACTGGTTGCAGGCGTGGCCCGTGATCTGATCAACTTGGGCTTCGAAGTCGTCGCCACTGCCGGCACTGCCAAGCTGATCGAAGCCGCAGGTCTGAAAGTGCGTCGCGTGAACAAGGTGACCGAGGGTCGTCCGCACGTGGTCGACATGATCAAGAATGACGAAGTCACCCTGATCATCAACACCACCGAAGGTCGCCAGTCGATCGCCGATTCCTATTCCATTCGCCGTAACGCCTTGCAGCACAAGATTTACTGCACCACCACCATTGCTGCTGGCGAAGCTATCTGCGAAGCGCTGAAGTTCGGTCCCGAGAAGACCGTACGCCGCTTGCAGGATCTACACGCAGGATTGAAGGCATGAATAAATACCCAATGACCGTCCAGGGCTCCAAGGCCCTGGAAGAAGAGCATGCTCACCTGACCAAGGTCGTTCGTCCGAAGCTCAGCCAGGACATCGGTACGGCCCGCGAGTTGGGTGACTTGAAAGAAAACGCTGAATACCATGCCGCGCGCGAACAGCAAGGCATGGTCGAGGCGCGGATCCGTGACATCGAAGGTCGCCTGCAGAACGCGGTGATCATCGATGTGACGACCATTCCGCACACCGGCAAAGTGATTTTCGGCACCACCGTCGAAATCGCCAACGTCGAGACTGATGAAAGCGTCACTTACCAGATCGTGGGTGAGGATGAGGCGGACATCAAACTCGGCAAGATTTCGGTTGGCTCGCCGATCGCTCGCGCCTTGATTGCCAAGGAAGAGGGCGATACGGTCGTCGTGAAAACGCCAGGTGGCGATATCGAGTACGAGATTGTCGAAGTCCGTCACATCTGAGGGTGGGCGCCCGCTGCATGCGGGCGCGATGCTCTGGCAACTGGCCCAGATGTTGTGGGTCGGTGGCCTGTGGTTGGTACATCTCGGTCTGCGGCCGGTGCTGGGTCGGATTGGCCTGGCTCCGCTGCTGATCGACGAAGTTGCAAGTACGTTTGAAGTGGCGGTAGTGGGTTTTGCCGTCGCGTGTGTGATATTTCAGGCTTTGGTGCTGGTACAGGCCGAGGGCCTTGCCAGTCTATGGCGGGATTTTCGCGGGCAGGTGTTGCTGATGGCGTTGTATGCGTGTGCGATGTTTGTCGCAGTGCGTGTCGGCTGGCCGGATGCGCAGCGCTGGCAGGTGTTCAGCTTTCTTGTGTTGGGTTTTTCCGGGTTGGTGCTGGTATTGCAGCCGGTGCCGGGATGGAGTGGCAGGGTGCGCGAAGCACACCCTTGACCCTTGCCATCACTTGAAGCGATGGACGTTCGACAGCTGCTTGTTGACGCTGAAGTTCTTGCGGTAAATCAGTGCCATCTTGCCGATGACTTGCACCAGATCGGCCTTGCCGGTCTTGCACAGCTCTGCAACGGACGCCAGGCGCGCCTCGCGATCGAGGATGTTGAGCTTGATCTTGATCAGCTCGTGATCTGCCAATGCGCGTTCGAGTTCGGCTAGAACACCCTCAGTCAAACCGTTGTCAGCCACAGTCAGAACTGGTTTCAGGTGGTGGCCAATGGATTTGTACTGTTTCTTCTGCTCTGGAGTGAGCGGCATAATCTGACCCTTTCGTCTGGATTCTGTAAAATGGCGGCCATTTTACCCGAGGGCTCGTGGATCCGCCCAATTAATCACGACCCTAATCAACGAGGTGCCCAATGGCGCGTTCCAAGACAAGCCTTGGTTGGCTGAAAAGACATGTCAATGATCCCTATGTGAAGCAAGCGCAGAAGGATGGCTACCGCTCGCGTGCGAGTTACAAGCTTCTGGAGATCCAGGAGAAATACAAACTGATCCGTCCGGGCATGAACGTCGTCGACCTCGGCGCGGCGCCTGGCGGCTGGTCGCAGGTCACCAGCCGGCTGATCGGTGGTCAGGGGCGATTGATCGCCTCGGACATCCTGGAAATGGACAGCATTCCGGACGTGACTTTCATTCAGGGTGACTTCACCGAGGATGCAGTGCTCGCTCAGATCCTTGAGGCTGTGGGTAATTCGCAGGTGGACCTTGTGATTTCCGATATGGCCCCCAATATGAGTGGTACGCCTGAAGTGGATATGCCAAAAGCCATGTTCCTTTGCGAGCTGGCGCTTGATCTGGCGGAGCGGATTCTCAAGCCGGGTGGCAATTTCGTGATCAAGATTTTTCAGGGCGAAGGGTTCGATGTTTACCTGAAGGATGCTCGAAAGAAGTTCGACAAGATCCAGATGATCAAGCCGGACTCCTCTCGTGGCAGCTCTCGCGAGCAGTACATGCTGGCTTGGGGCTATCGCGGTCGTAGCGAGTAAAACGAGGTTTTTTGGCGGGGTGATAGGTTTTTCGTATTTCGCCCCGCGCGCATAAGCGAATATTGTGTAGAAAGTGTTTCACAAAGGGTTACAGACGGCGCCTGCCAGAGCTGTAGGTAATGTAGTAAGTTAGGCCGGTGAATATCATGCGAAGCGCGCGCCAGTAGCGGAGCTTGCTTCAGAGGGTAGTTAATTGAACGATATGGCAAAGAATCTGATCCTGTGGTTGATCATCGCGGCTGTCCTGGTGACGGTGATGAACAACTTCTCCAGCCCTAACGAGCCGCAGACCCTCAACTATTCCGACTTCATCCAGCAGGTCAAGGATGGCAAGGTCGAGCGCGTGGCCGTCGACGGCTACGTGATTACCGGCAAGCGCAACGATGGCGACAGCTTCAAGACCATTCGTCCGGCAATCCAGGACAATGGCCTGATCGGCGATCTGGTCGACAACCACGTTGTAGTCGAAGGCAAGCAGCCTGAGCAGCAAAGCATCTGGACCCAGCTTCTGGTGGCCAGCTTCCCGATCCTGGTGATCATCGCGGTGTTCATGTTCTTCATGCGCCAGATGCAGGGCGGTGCGGGCGGCAAGGGCGGGCCGATGAGCTTTGGCAAGAGCAAGGCGCGTCTGCTGTCCGAAGATCAGGTGAAAACCACCCTGGCTGACGTTGCCGGTTGCGACGAAGCCAAGGAAGAAGTGGGCGAACTGGTCGAGTTCCTCCGTGATCCGGGCAAGTTCCAGCGCCTGGGCGGCCGCATTCCTCGCGGCGTGCTGATGGTCGGCCCTCCGGGTACCGGTAAAACCTTGCTGGCCAAGGCGATTGCCGGCGAAGCCAAAGTGCCGTTCTTCACCATTTCCGGTTCCGACTTCGTCGAAATGTTCGTAGGTGTCGGTGCCAGCCGCGTTCGTGACATGTTCGAACAGGCCAAGAAACACGCTCCGTGCATTATCTTCATCGACGAGATCGACGCCGTTGGTCGCCATCGTGGTGCGGGCATGGGTGGCGGTCACGACGAGCGCGAACAGACGCTCAACCAGTTGCTGGTCGAGATGGACGGTTTCGAAATGAATGACGGCATCATCGTCATCGCTGCGACCAACCGTCCTGACGTGCTGGACCCTGCGTTGCTGCGACCTGGTCGTTTCGACCGTCAGGTGGTGGTTGGTTTGCCGGACATCCGTGGTCGTGAGCAGATCCTCAAGGTTCACATGCGTAAAGTGCCAATGGGTGACGACGTTGCTCCGGCCGTTATCGCACGTGGTACTCCGGGGTTCTCCGGTGCCGATCTGGCGAACCTGGTCAACGAGGCTTCGCTGTTCGCCGCCCGTGCCGGCAAGCGCATCGTCGAAATGAAAGAGTTCGAACTGGCCAAAGACAAGATCATGATGGGCGCCGAGCGCAAATCCATGGTCATGTCCGAGAAGGAAAAGCAGAACACCGCTTATCACGAAGCAGGCCACGCCATTGTTGGTCGCGTCGTGCCCGAGCATGATCCGGTCTACAAAGTGTCGATCATCCCGCGCGGTCGTGCGCTGGGTGTGACCATGTTCCTGCCGGAAGAGGATCGCTACAGTCTGTCCAAGCGTGCGCTGATCAGTCAGATCTGCTCGCTGTACGGCGGCCGTATTGCTGAAGAGATGACTTTGGGCTTCGACGGTGTGACCACAGGTGCTTCCAACGACATCATGCGCGCGAGTCAGATTGCGCGGAACATGGTGACCAAGTGGGGCCTGTCGGAAAAACTCGGTCCGTTGATGTACGCCGAAGAAGAGGGTGAAGTATTCCTCGGTCGCGGTGGTGGCGGTCAGAATGCGAGCTTCTCCGGTGAGACAGCGAAGCTGATCGACTCCGAAGTGCGCAGCATCATCGATCAGTGCTACGGCACCGCCAAGCAGATCCTTACGGACAATCGCGACAAGCTCGATGCCATGGCGGATGCCCTGATGAAGTACGAGACGATCGATGCCGAACAGATCGACGACATCATGGCCGGTCGTACACCTCGCGAGCCTCGCGACTGGTCGGGCGGTACCGGTACTGGTACACCTCCTGTCATTCAGGGCGAGCGTCCGGAAACACCGATTGGCGGTCCGGCTGCCGACGTTTAAGGTTTGAAATGACTTCTGTACAGTCCCTGACCCGGTTGCCTTGCGGCAACCGGGTTCTTGATTTGGCCCGGACGCATGTCATGGGCATTCTCAATGTCACTCCCGATTCATTTTCCGACGGTGGCCGATACAGCCAGCTTGATGCGGCCTTGCGTCATGCCGAAGCCATGGTTGCGGCGGGTGCAACGCTGATCGATGTGGGTGGGGAGTCAACCCGGCCCGGCGCGCGGGCGGTTTCTCCATTGGAGGAGCTGGAACGTGTCGCTCCTGTCGTTGAGCTGATCAACCGCGAGCTGGATGTGGTCATATCGGTCGATACGTCCACTCCGGCGGTCATGCGCGAAACAGCGCGGTTGGGTGCCGGTTTGATCAACGACGTTCGTTCGCTACGGCGGGATGGCGCGTTGGATGCTGCTGCTGCCACCGGGTTGCCTGTATGTCTCATGCATATGCTCGGCGAGCCTGGCGACATGCAGGATGATCCGCGTTATCAGGATGTCACCCGGGAAGTGGGCGAATTTCTCGCCGAGCGCATGGCTCAGTGTGAGATGGCAGGTATTCCGGCCGAGCGGATCATTCTTGATCCGGGCTTCGGCTTCGCCAAAACCCTGCAGCACAATCTAAGCTTGTTCAAGCATATGGAAGCCCTGCATGCGCTGGGGCGGCCACTGTTGGTGGGCGTTTCGCGCAAAAGCATGATCGGTCACGCATTGAATCGCCCGGTGGGCGAGCGTCTATACGGTGGTTTGGCACTGGCTGCACTGGCGTCGGTGAAGGGTGCGCGTATATTGCGCGTCCATGATGTGGCGGAAACGGTGGACGTGGTGCGAATGCTCGCAGCCGTGGAATCAGCCGAATAAGAATGATGGAGCACTTATGAGCAAGAAATATTTTGGTACTGACGGCATTCGTGGTCGTGTCGGGGAATATCCGATTACTCCTGACTTCATGCTCAAGCTCGGCTGGGCTGCCGGCATGGCCTTTCGCAAGATGGGCGCCTGCAAGGTGCTGGTCGGCAAGGACACGCGGATTTCCGGCTACATGTTCGAGTCGGCTCTTGAGGCCGGCCTGACTTCCGCAGGTGCTGATGTGATGCTGCTCGGTCCGATGCCGACTCCGGCCATCGCCTATTTGTCGCGTACATTCCAGGCCGAGGCCGGAATCGTGATCAGCGCATCGCACAATCCGCATGACGACAATGGCATCAAGTTTTTCTCCGGTAGAGGTACCAAGCTGCCTGATGAGCTGGAGCTGATGATCGAAGAGCTGCTCGACACGCCGATGACGGTCGTTGAGTCGAGCAAGATCGGCAAGGTTTCGCGAATCAATGATGCGTCCGGTCGCTATATCGAGTTCTGCAAGAGTTCTGTACCGACGGGTACCAGTTTTTCTGGCCTGAAAATTGTCATCGACTGCGCACACGGAGCGACCTACAAGGTCGCACCGAGCGTTTTTCGTGAGCTGGGTGCCGAAGTCGTGGTGCTGTCCGCGCAGCCCAATGGTCTGAATATCAACGACAACTGTGGCTCCACTCACATGGGGCAGTTGCAGGCGGCGGTGCTGTCGGAGCACGCTGACCTCGGGATCGCATTCGACGGCGATGGCGACCGGGTGTTGATGGTTGATCACACGGGTGCGATTGTTGATGGCGATGAGCTGATCTTCATTATTGCGCGCGATCTGCATGAGCGAGGCAAGTTGCAGGGTGGTGTGGTCGGTACGCTGATGAGCAATCTGGGTCTGGAGCTGGCTCTGGCGGATCTGGGTATTCCTTTTGTGCGTGCAAATGTCGGCGACCGCTATGTGATTGCCGAATTGCTGGAGCGTGATTGGCTGGTCGGGGGCGAGAACTCCGGACATGTCGTCTGCTTCAATCACACGACGACTGGCGATGCGATCATCGCGGCGTTGCAGGTGTTGATGGCGTTGAAAGCCCGTAACGAAGGGTTGGCGCAAACGCGCCAGGCCCTGCGCAAGTGTCCTCAGGTGCTGATCAATGTACGTTTCGGCGGTGGCGACAGCCCGCTTGATCATCCGGCTGTCAAGGAAGCCAGCAAGCGTGTGACCGAGGCGATGGCGGGTCGTGGCCGTGTGCTTTTGCGCAAGTCCGGGACAGAGCCTCTGGTGCGTGTGATGGTCGAAGGTGAGGACGAAACCCAGGTTCGTGGCTATGCCGAAGAACTGGCAAAACTGGTAACTGAAGTTTCTGCCTGATTCGGCTTGCCAGCCATGATTGTGTTGGGTAACATCTGCGCCCACTTTGACCGACGAGGTACAGCATGCGTCGCCCTATGGTAGCTGGTAACTGGAAGATGCACGGTACCCGCGCCAGCGTCGCTGAGCTGATCAACGGCCTTCGTCATCTGGCCTTGCCAAGCGGTGTTGATGTCGCGGTATTCCCGCCTTGCTTGTATATCAATCAAGTGATTGATGGCTTGAAAGGCAAATCGATTTCGGTCGGTGCGCAGAACTCTGCGGTGGAATCCATGCAAGGTGCGTTGACGGGCGAGATTGCGCCGAGTCAGTTGGTGGATGCAGGTTGTTCCCTGGTGCTTGTCGGGCACTCCGAACGCCGTCAGATCATGGGCGAGCGAGACGGAATGCTGAATCGCAAGTTCGCAGCGGCACAGGCATGTGGCTTGATTCCGGTGTTGTGCGTAGGGGAGACCCTGGAGCAGCGTGAAGCCGGAAAAACTCTTGAGGTTGTCGGGCGTCAGCTGGGCAGTATCATCGAGGAGCTGGGTGTCGGTGCTTTTGCCAACGCAGTGATCGCTTACGAGCCGGTCTGGGCGATTGGTACTGGACTGACTGCAACGCCGCAACAGGCTCAGGATGTGCATAAAGTCATTCGCGAGCAGTTGGCGGCAGAGAATTCTGAAGTGGCACGAGGTGTGCGGCTTCTATACGGCGGCAGCGTGAAGGCGGCCAATGCGGTCGAACTGTTCGGCATGCCGGATATCGATGGGGGGCTCATTGGTGGAGCTTCCCTGAATGCAGATGAGTTCGGTGCGATTTGTCGCGCCGCGGGAAACTGAAAAAATGCTGGAAACAGTCGTAGTCGTTTTTCATCTGCTGGGTGCATTGGGCGTAGTTGCTCTGGTTTTGCTGCAGCAGGGTAAAGGTGCGGATGCTGGCGCGTCTTTCGGAGCAGGTGCTTCAAATACTGTGTTCGGAAGCCAAGGTTCCTCTACCTTTCTTAGTAAGTTTACTGCTATACTTGCCGCCGGTTTCTTCATAACCAGCTTGGGGTTAGGATACTTTGCTAAAGAGAAGGCTCATCAGCTGACTCAAGCAGGTTTGCCAAACCCGGCAGTGTTGGAAGTTCCAAAGCAACAACCGGCTTCTGATGATGTCCCGGTGCTTCAAGAGCAAAAGTCGGCTACTCCAGCGGCTGACGTACCTCCAGCTCAAGAGCAGAAGTAAGAAGAGTTTCAAACGTAGTATTGCCGAGGTGGTGGAATTGGTAGACACGCAACCTTGAGGTGGTTGTGCCCATAGGGTGTAGGGGTTCGAGTCCCCTTCTCGGTACCAATTAGTCAGGAGAGCCCGCTGTTGCGGGCTTTCTTGCAGGTGGAAGGTTACATTGACCCTATAAGGGATCGGTCGTATACTTCCGCCCCAGCTTTGTCGCGGGGTGGAGCAGTCTGGTAGCTCGTCGGGCTCATAACCCGAAGGTCGTCGGTTCAAATCCGGCCCCCGCAACCAGTTTAAGGAGCCCCTTTTAAGGGGCTTTTTGTTAGCTGGACACTTTCGACGCCGCTGTTCGACGGCGTTTCAAGGATGGGCGTTTCGCCCATTTTTTTATTTTGCATAGCATGCACATACATGCACGAGGGGGTTCAGGTGTCGAGCAAGCTAGAAGAGTTGCAGGCCTTGCTGGCCCCGGTGGTCGTGGCCCTAGGCTATGAATGCTGGGGTATTGAGTTTTCGGCTCAAGGTCGCCACTCAATGTTGCGCGTTTATATCGATAAGGAAGGCGGCGTACTGGTGGACGATTGCGCCATCGTCAGCCGTCAGATCAGCGGTGTGCTGGATGTTGAAGATCCGATCTCCGTTGAATACACCCTTGAAGTTTCCTCGCCAGGCATGGAACGCCCACTGTTCACTCTTGAGCAGTTTGCCAAATATGTCGGTGAACAAGTGAAGATCAAGCTGCGCTCGCCTTTCGAAGGTCGACGCAACTTTCAGGGCCTTCTGCGCGGTGTAGAAGAGCAGGACGTCGTGGTGCAGGTAGATGACCATGAGTTCCTGTTGCCGATCGATATGATCGACAAGGCCAACATTATTCCCAGTTTTGACTGAGACGCGGATCCCGCGGATCCAATGGCTTGCGAAAGGCGAGGCGTACGATGAGCAAAGAAGTACTGCTGGTTGTTGAGTCGGTATCCAATGAAAAGGGTGTACCGGCAAGCGTAATTTTTGAAGCGCTGGAGCTGGCTCTGGCCACTGCTACCAAAAAGCGTTTTGAAGACGAAGTTGATCTGCGTGTGGAAATCAACCGCCACACCGGTTCTTACGAAACTTTCCGTCGCTGGACGGTCGTCGAAGAGAATGATCTCGATGATCCGGCCATCGAAACCTGGCCGAGCAAGGTTGCTGAAACGCACCCTGGCGCCAAGGTTGGCGACGTCGTTGAAGAAAAGATCGAGTCCATCGAGTTCGGCCGCATCGCTGCGCAGACCGCCAAGCAGGTCATCGTGCAGAAAGTGCGCGAAGCCGAGCGCGCTCAAGTGGTTGACGCTTATCGCGAGCGCCTGGGAGAAATCATCTCCGGCACCGTGAAGAAAGTGACCCGCGACAACGTGATCGTCGACCTGGGTAATAACGCTGAAGCGTTGCTGGCCCGTGAAGACATCATCTCTCGCGAAACCTTCCGTGTTGGCGTGCGTCTGCGTGCGCTGCTCAAGGAAATCCGCACCGAGAACCGCGGCCCTCAGCTGATCCTGTCGCGTACCGCGCCGGAAATGCTGATCGAGCTGTTCCGTATCGAAGTGCCGGAAATCGCTGAAGGCCTGATCGAAGTCATGGCCGCATCCCGTGATCCGGGTTCGCGTGCCAAGATCGCTGTCCGCTCCAAGGACAAACGCATCGACCCGCAAGGCGCGTGCATCGGTATGCGCGGTTCGCGCGTCCAGGCCGTGTCGGGCGAGTTGGGTGGCGAGCGTGTCGATATCGTCCTGTGGGACGACAACCCGGCTCAGTTCGTGATCAATGCCATGTCGCCGGCAGAAGTGGCGGCCATCATCGTTGACGAAGATGCCCATGCCATGGATATCGCCGTTGGCGCAGACAATCTGGCTCAGGCCATCGGTCGTGGTGGTCAGAACGTGCGTCTGGCGAGCCAGCTGACTGGCTGGACCCTGAACGTGATGACCGAATCGGACATCCAGGCTAAGCAACAAGCGGAAACCGGCGACATCCTGCGCAACTTCATCGACGAGCTGGAAGTCGACGAAGAGCTGGCTCAGGTGCTGGTAGACGAAGGCTTCACCAGCCTGGAAGAGATTGCCTACGTACCGTTGGAAGAAATGCTCAACATCGACGGCTTTGACGAAGACATCGTCAACGAGCTTCGCGCTCGTGCCAAGGATCGCTTGTTGACCAAAGCCATCGCTACTGAGGAAAAGCTGGCAGACGCCCATCCGGCCGAAGACCTGCTCTCGCTTGAGGGTATGGACAAGGATTTGGCGATGGAACTGGCGGTGCGCGGCGTAATTACCCGCGAAGACCTGGCCGAGCAGTCTATTGACGACCTGCTCGACATCGACGGCATTGACGATGATCGTGCCGGCAAGTTGATCATGGCCGCCCGAGCCCACTGGTTCGAGTAATTAGGCGCGGCCTGAGGAGAGAAGTGCATGACGCAAGTCACGGTGAAACAACTGGCCGATGAGGTCAAAACACCGGTAGAGCGCCTGTTGCAGCAGATGCGTGAGGCAGGTCTGCCGCACACCGCCGCCGAAGAAAATGTGACTGACAGTGAGAAGCAATCCCTGCTGACCCACTTGAAAAGCAGCCACAAGGCGAAAGTGGAAGAACCACGCAAGATCACGCTGCAGCGTAAAACCACCAGCACCCTGCGTGTGGCTGGCAGCAAAAGCATCAGCGTTGAAGTCCGCAAGAAGAAAGTTTTCGTACAGCGTAGCCCGGAAGAAATCGAAGCCGAGCGCAAGCGTGAACTGGATGAACGTCGCGCAGTAGAAAATGCTGCCCGTCAGAAGGCTGAAGAAGAAGCCCGCGTTCGCGCCGAAGAAGAAGCGCGTCGCCAGCCTGCTGCGCCGTCCGCTCCTGCCGAAGCCGTCGCTGCACCTGCGCCAGTGGCCGAACCAGTGCGCGAAGCCGCGCCGGTTGTGGCTGCTGCCCCAGCTGCCGACACTCGCAAGCGTGACGAACAGCGCCGTCCAGACAAACCACGTGCCGACGACAACAACCGTCGTGGCGGTGGTGATGGCGAGCGCAAAAACGCTCCGCATCGCGCATCGGTCAAGGAAAAGGCTCCGGCTCCACGTGTGGCGCCACGTACTACCGATGAAGAAAGCGATGGCTTCCGTCGCGGCGGTCGCGGCAAGGCCAAGCTGAAGAAACGCAACGCCCACGGTTTCCAGAGCCCTACCGGTCCTGTCGTGCGTGAAGTGAAGATCGGCGAAACCATCACTGTTGGCGATCTCGCTCAGCAGATGTCGGTTAAAGCTGCCGAAATCATCAAGTTCATGTTCAAACTGGGTACTCCAGCGACCATCAACCAGGTGCTTGATCAGGAAACTGCTCAACTGGTAGCCGAAGAACTGGGCCACAAAGTGACCCTGGTCAGCGACACCGCTCTGGAAGATTCCCTGGCCGAGTCCCTGAAGTTCGAAGGTGAAGCAGTTCCTCGTGCGCCGGTTGTGACCGTAATGGGTCACGTTGACCACGGTAAGACCTCGCTGCTCGACTACATCCGTCGTGCCAAGGTAGCTGCTGGCGAAGCCGGCGGTATCACCCAGCACATCGGTGCATACCACGTTGAAACCGAACGCGGCATGGTCACCTTCCTCGACACCCCTGGTCACGCCGCGTTTACCGCCATGCGTGCCCGTGGTGCCAAGGCGACGGACATCGTGATCCTGGTGGTTGCGGCGGACGACGGCGTGATGCCACAAACCATCGAAGCTGTTCAGCACGCTGTTGCTGCTGGCGTTCCGCTGGTAGTTGCGGTGAACAAGATCGACAAGCCGGGTGCAGATCTCGATCGCATCCGTAGCGAACTGTCGGCCCACGGCGTGACCTCCGAAGACTGGGGTGGCGACACTCCATTCGTTCCGGTTTCCGCGAAGATGGGTACCGGCGTCGACGAACTGCTTGAAGCTGTATTGCTGCAAGCCGAAGTTCTCGAACTGACTGCCACTCCATCGGCTCCTGGCCGTGGTGTCGTGGTTGAATCGCGTCTCGACAAGGGCCGTGGCCCGGTGGCGACTGTTCTGGTTCAGGACGGTACGCTGCGTCAAGGCGACATGGTGCTGGTCGGCTCGAACTATGGCCGCGTGCGCGCCATGCTCGACGAGAACGGCAAGCCGATCAAGGAAGCGGGCCCGGCCATTCCGGTCGAGATCCTCGGCCTGGACGGTACGCCTGACGCTGGCGACGAGATGAGCGTGGTTGCCGACGAGAAGAAAGCCCGTGAAGTGGCTCTGTTCCGTCAAGGCAAGTTCCGCGAAGTCAAACTGGCTCGCGCTCACGCCGGCAAGCTGGAAAACATCTTCGAAAGCATGGGTCAGGAAGAGAAGAAGACGCTCAACATCGTCCTCAAATCCGACGTCCGTGGTTCGCTGGAAGCCTTGCAGGGCGCTCTGAACGGCCTGGGCAACGACGAAGTGCAAGTGCGCGTGGTCGGTGGCGGCGTCGGTGGTATCACCGAATCCGATGCCAACCTGGCACTGGCTTCCAACGCTGTACTGTTCGGCTTCAACGTGCGTGCCGATGCCGGCGCACGGAAGATCGTCGAGCAGGAAGGTCTGGACATGCGTTACTACAACGTGATCTACGACATCATCGAAGACGTCAAGAAAGCCCTGACCGGCATGCTTGGCAGCGACGTTCGCGAGAACATCCTCGGTGTGGCCGAAGTCCGTGACGTGTTCCGTTCGCCTAAGTTCGGCGCCATCGCCGGCTGCATGGTGATCGAGGGTACTGTTCACCGTAACCGTCCGATCCGTGTACTGCGTGAAGACATCGTTATCTTCGAAGGCGAGCTGGAATCCCTGCGCCGCTTCAAGGATGACGCTTCCGAAGTACGTGCCGGCATGGAGTGCGGTATCGGCGTGAAGAGCTACAACGACGTCAAAGTCGGCGACAAGATCGAAGTCTTCGAGAAGGTTCAGGTTGCTCGCAGCCTCTGACTCGCGCACTTCAAGGGCCACGTCGGGCCGCCGCATGCAAGTGCGCGGCACGGCGTCAGGACTCTAAACGCAACGCCCGGTCTGGCTTTTGTCAGGCCGGGCGTTTGCCGCTTTCAGACCTTGCGGGTTTCACCGCGGGGCAGTAACAGGTAACAAATCATGGCAAAAGAATACAGCCGTACCCAACGTATCGGCGATCAGATGCAGCGTGAGCTGGCCCAACTGATCCGTCGTGAAGTCAAAGACCCGCGCGTCGGTCTGGTCACCATTACCGCTGTGGAAGTCAGCCGTGACGTCGGTCACGCGAAGATCTTCATCACCGTGATGGGGCAGGATAACGCTGAAGACATCGCGCAAAGCATCAAGGTGCTCAACGCTGCCGCCGGTTTCTTGCGCATGCAGCTGGCCCGCGAAATGAAGCTGCGCAGCGTGCCGCAATTGCACTTCCACTACGACGAAAGCGTCGTGCGGGGTGCGCACCTGTCGGCCCTTATCGAGCGCGCCGTGGCTGAGGACAATCAGCACGTGGCTGCGGCAGAACCCGAAGACACCAAGGAGTAACTCGGTGGCTCAGGTCAAACGTATCCGTCGTAACGTCAGCGGCATCATCCTGCTGGACAAGCCGCTGGGGTTCACCTCCAACGCCGCGTTGCAGAAGGTCCGCTGGTTGCTCAACGCCGAGAAGGCCGGTCACACCGGCAGTCTCGATCCCCTGGCCACCGGCGTTCTGCCGCTGTGCTTTGGCGAGGCGACCAAGTTCTCGCAGTATCTGCTCGATTCCGACAAGGGTTACGAAACCCTGGCGCAACTGGGCAAGACCACCACCACGGCGGACGCCGAAGGTGAGGTTTTGCAGGAGCGTCCGGTGACCGTTGGTCAGGCCGACATTGAAGCGGTTCTGCCGAAATTTCGTGGGCAAATCAGTCAGATACCGCCGATGTACTCCGCTCTCAAGCGTGATGGCCAGCCGCTGTACAAGTTGGCCCGTGCAGGCGAAGTAGTGGAGCGCGAACCGCGTTCTGTTACTATTGCGCGCTTGGAATTGCTGGCCTTCGAAGGCGATACTGCGCGTCTTGCGGTGGATTGCAGCAAGGGCACCTATATTCGCACCCTGGTGGAGGATATCGGTGAGCAACTCGGTTGTGGTGCGTACGTCGCTGAACTGCGTCGTACCCAGGCCGGGCCTTTCACCCTGGCGCAGACCGTGACTCTCCAAGAGCTGGAAGCGGTACATGCCGAAGGCGGCAACGAAGCGGTCGATCGCTTCCTGATGCCATCGGACAGCGGCCTGCAGGATTGGCCGTTGCTGCAGTTCTCGGAAGCGAGCGCGTTCTACTGGCTCAACGGCCAGCCGGTACGTGCCCCGGATGCTCCGAAGTTCGGCATGGTGCGGGTACAGGATCACAACGGTCGCTTTATCGGTATTGGTGAAGTGAGCGAAGACGGGCGCATCGCGCCGCGTCGACTGATTCGGTCAGAATGACCGGAAACCGGTCTGTGTAACAGCAGGCCGGCGAGTGTGGCTGTCAACAGGCACGGTCACTACTCATTTATAGATACAGGGATTTGTCCCTGGCCTGTTGAAACTGTTTTTGAAACGGTTTCCTGATAAAAGGATTGCCTCATGGCTCTCGACGTTCAAGAAAAAGCTCAAATCGTTGCCGACTACCAGCAAGCTGTTGGTGACACTGGTTCGCCAGAAGTGCAAGTTGCACTGCTGACCGCCAACATCAACAAACTGCAAGGTCACTTCAAGGCCAACGGTAAAGACCACCACTCCCGTCGTGGTCTGATCCGCATGGTTAACCAGCGTCGCAAGCTGCTGGACTACCTGAAAGGCAAGGACGTGAGCCGTTACAGCGCTCTGATCGCTCGCCTGGGTCTGCGTCGCTAATCAGCGATTGCGCTATGAGGTTGGTTGTCTGTCAGATGTCAGCGGGTTTCCGCCAGCGTCCGGCAGGCTCCCAGCCTCAAGTTTTATCTGGATACACGTTTTACCCTGGACAGGCGTCGGGCCGATTCCCGGCATTGCCCAAGAATTTCGCAAGAAACCAGTTCCCCCAAGAGCCACAAAGAAGGTAGGACACCGTGAACCCGGTAATCAAAAAATTCCAGTTCGGTCAGTCGACCGTTACCCTCGAGACTGGCCGTATCGCCCGTCAGGCCTCCGGCGCAGTATTGGTCACCGTTGACGACGACGTCAGCGTATTGGTGACCGTAGTTGGTGCCAAGCAAGCCGATCCGGGCAAGGGCTTCTTCCCTTTGTCCGTTCACTACCAGGAAAAGACTTACGCTGCCGGTAAGATCCCTGGCGGTTTCTTCAAGCGTGAAGGCCGTCCTTCCGAGAAGGAAACCCTGACTTCCCGACTGATCGATCGTCCGATCCGTCCGCTGTTCCCGGAAGGTTTCATGAACGAAGTGCAGGTTGTCTGCACCGTCGTTTCCACCAGCAAAAAGACCGATCCGGACATCGCTGCGATGATCGGTACCTCGGCAGCCCTGGCGATCTCCGGTATTCCTTTCGACGGCCCGATCGGCGCCGCTCGCGTTGCTTTCCACGAAAGCACCGGCTACCTGCTGAACCCGACCTACGAGCAGCAAGCTGCCTCGAGCCTGGACATGGTTGTTGCCGGTACTTCGGACGCCGTGCTGATGGTTGAATCGGAAGCCAAAGAGCTGACCGAAGACCAGATGCTGGGCGCAGTACTGTTTGCTCACGACGAGTTCCAGGTCGTAATCAACGCCGTTAAAGAACTGGCTGCCGAAGCTGCCAAGCCAACCTGGACCTGGGCACCTGCTCCAGAAGCCACCGAGCTGCTGGCTGCTATCCGTTCCGAGTTCGGCGAAGCGATCTCCCAGGCTTACACCATCACCATCAAGGCCGACCGTTATGCGCGTCTGGGCGAGCTGCGTGATCAGGTTGTTGCCAAGCTGTCCGGTGAAGAAGGCCAACCTTCGGCTGCCGACGTCAAAGCCGCTTTCGGCGAAATCGAATACCGCACCGTTCGCGAAAACATCGTTAACGGCAAGCCACGTATCGACGGTCGCGACACCCGCACCGTACGTCCGCTGAACATCGAAGTCGGCGTTCTGCCGAAGACCCACGGTTCGGCACTGTTCACCCGTGGTGAAACCCAGGCTCTGGTCGTCGCGACGCTGGGCACCGCCCGTGACGCACAACTGCTGGACACTCTGGAAGGCGAGAAAAAAGACCCGTTCATGCTGCACTACAACTTCCCTCCGTTCTCGGTGGGCGAGTGTGGTCGCATGGGTGGCGCCGGTCGTCGTGAAATCGGTCACGGCCGTCTGGCCCGTCGTTCGGTTTCGGCGATGCTGCCAGCCGCTGACGTGTTCCCGTACACCATCCGTGTGGTATCGGAAATCACCGAGTCCAACGGTTCGAGCTCGATGGCTTCCGTTTGCGGCGCTTCCCTGGCCCT
The DNA here is from genome assembly GCF_002884345.1 of Pseudomonas sp. GW456-12-10-14-LB2. Lineage (NCBI taxonomy): Bacteria > Pseudomonadati > Pseudomonadota > Gammaproteobacteria > Pseudomonadales > Pseudomonadaceae > Pseudomonas > Pseudomonas sp. GW456-12-10-14-LB2. The sequence goes on along the minus strand of NZ_POHV01000020.1, from coordinate 44,291 downwards.
GATGGACGCTGGTGTTCCGATGAAGGCGCCGGTTGCCGGTATCGCCATGGGTCTGGTTAAAGAAGGCGAGAAATTCGCTGTTCTGACCGACATCCTGGGTGACGAAGACCACCTGGGCGACATGGACTTCAAAGTTGCCGGTACCGCCAAAGGTGTGACCGCGCTGCAGATGGACATCAAGATCAAGGGCATCACCGAAGAGATCATGGAAATCGCTCTGGGCCAAGCCCTGGAAGCGCGCCTGAACATCCTCGGTCAGATGAACCAGATCATCGGCCAGTCGCGTACCGAACTGTCGGCCAACGCTCCGACCATGATCGCGATGAAGATCGACACCGACAAGATCCGTGACGTTATCGGTAAAGGTGGCGCGACCATCCGTGCGATCTGCGAAGAGACCAAGGCTTCGATCGACATCGAAGACGACGGTTCGATCAAGATCTTCGGTGAAACCAAGGAAGCGGCTGAAGCAGCACGTCAGCGCGTTCTGGGTATCACCGCAGAGGCCGAGATCGGCAAGATCTACGTCGGCAAGGTTGAGCGCATCGTCGACTTCGGCGCATTCGTCAACATCCTGCCGGGCAAGGACGGTCTGGTTCACATCTCGATGCTGAGCGACGCTCGCGTAGAGAAAGTGACCGACATCCTGAAAGAAGGCCAGGAAGTGGAAGTGCTGGTACTGGACGTGGACAACCGCGGCCGTATCAAGCTGTCCATCAAAGACGTGGCAGCTGCCAAGGCTTCGGGCGTTTAATCACCCCGCAGCTCTAGCGCAATGAAAGATGCCCCGCCGTGAAAACGGCGGGGCATTTTTTTGTCCATGAAATATCGAGTCATTCGGCGAAGTTGCCGACCTGCAAGACCAGTGCTAGGTTTAGCCCACCGCCCGTGTAGCTCAGCCGGTAGAGCAGCGCACTCGTAACGCGAAGGTCGCAGGTTCGATTCCTGTCTCGGGCACCACCTCTTCCTAATCCTTTTGAACCGGCATTTATGTTCCACAGGTCAACTTTTTGTGGGAGAGATGTAAAGAGCCGTGTAATTCGTCATGCAAACGTCCTATATTCGGTGCCTGCATGAGCATCGCTTAGCAGTTTTCAGATGATCCCGAATGGTTCCGAAGGCCGGACAGTCCGCGTCAGAGAGATCCTTGATGATCCAGATCCATCCTCCATTCCCATGATCAGCGAGAACGCCATGACCGAATTAACTCAAGAGCAACGTCACGAAGAAGCGCTAAGAAAATACATCCTGGATGTTCCGGATCTGAAGGAAGAGATCAAGGACCTGAGTCCCGATGATCAGAAAGACCAGATCCAGTGGGCGTTCGAAGACGAAGCCGAAGCCCAGGGTCTGCAGCCTTGGGAATTGACCCTCAAGTACACCAGCACCCCTGAAGAGTTCGAGGCCAAGCGCCTGGAGCTGCACAAGGAAGCGGCTGAGGTGTTGGGCGTCGAGTGGGAAGAGTACTGCGAGATGAACAATCTCGTCGTTTGACGAGAGCTGCCAGCTACAAGCCGCAAGCTACAAGTAAAAGCACAACCGCTTTGGCTTGCAGCTTGTAGCTCGCATCTTGCCGCTGCCCTTAAATGCTCAGGCGCATCGACAGGTCCACGGCCTTCACATCCTTGGTCATCGCGCCGATCGAGATGTAGTCCACCCCGGTCTGAGCGATCGGCAGCAGCGTGCTTTCGTTGATGCCGCCACTGGCTTCCAGTTTTGCCTTGCCGCCGTTCAGGCGCACGGCTTCGCGCATGTCATCGAGGCTCAGTTCGTCGAGCATGATGATATCGGCACCGGCGGCCAGCGCCTCCTTCAGCTCCTCCAGACTTTCCACTTCGATTTCCACCGGTTTGCCCGGGGCGATCTTGTGCGCGGCGGCAATGGCCTGCGGGATGCCACCGCTGGCGGCGATGTGGTTTTCCTTGATCAGGAACGCGTCGTACAGGCCGATGCGGTGGTTATGGCAGCCGCCGCAGGTGACCGCATATTTCTGCGCCAGACGCAGGCCCGGCAGGGTCTTGCGGGTGTCGAGCAGTTTCACCGACGTCTCGGCAACGAAGTCCGCAAGGTACTGCGCGCGGGTCGCTACGCCCGACAGCAATTGCAGGAAGTTCAGGGCGCTGCGCTCACCGGTCAGCAGCGAACGGGCAGGGCCTTCCAGATGAAACAGCGGCTGATTCGGCGAAACCCGTTCGCCATCGCGCACCTGCCAGTGCACCGCCACCCGTGGATCGAGCTGGCGGAACACGGCATCAACCCAGGCCGTACCACTGATGACGGCGGCGTCGCGGGTGATGATGGTGGCTTTGGCCAGACGTTCGGCCGGGATCAGTTGCGCGGTGATGTCGCCGCTGCCGATGTCTTCGAGCAACGCACGGCGCACGTTGGCTTCGATTTCGGCGGTCAAATCGGCGAGACGTAGATTCGGCATAACGGGCTCCACAAACTAAGTGGCCCGATTATAGGGGCATGGCGTCGGCCAACCCAAGGCGAGAACAGCCACGCAGCGCTGCATCCGGTCGATTTTCTTTGAGCAAACCCGTTTCTGTCGTGGTCACTGCAAGGTGTCGGCGTATAGGGGAAACCCTGACGGCTCTGGCGCCGGGGACATCTTTTGCAAGATAATCCGCCTTGCATTTGACGCCATGACTTTGACGTCGGCGAATCACCGTTTCAGGAGGCTTGGATGCACAACGACGGGAATGTAGTGCCTCTGCACAAGGCCACTACCGATCAGGCGACTCACTCGCCGCTCGCCCGCCTGCCTGTGATTCTGCTTCAGGTTCGCGACAAGGCTGCCCAGCGCCTGCGCAACGGTTTGCAGGAACTGTTCGATAACGCCGACGACACCCTGTTCGAAATGGCCGACCGGGCACGCAACGACGTCGAACAGAACATTTTCTTCGAAGCCATGCGCGACCTGCGCCTCAAGCGCAAGAACATCGAGCGCGGCTTTCTCGAGCAATTTTTCGAAGCCTTTGTCGGCCTCACTCAATTCGATCCCGTCCCCACCGTCCTCTCTCATGCCTTGCAGAATGAGGACACTACCGCGCGCACCGACGACATGGAGCGCAACGTCGCGGTCGAAACCATGGTCGGCCGCGTGCTGAATCGCGACGGGTTCGCCCTCGACCAACTGACCGCGCGATTCAATGCGCTGTTGGGCAAGACCCTGGACGATCAATACAACCCGCTGGGCCCGGCGATGCTTTGCGAATACTTCCTGCAGGCCGGGCGCAATCTGGGCGTGGAGATCAAGGTCAAACTGATCCTGCTCAAACTGTTCGAGCGCTATGTGCTGGCCGATACCGATCAACTTTACGCCGAAGCCAATCAACTGCTGATCGCCACGGGCGTGTTGCCCGAGCTCAAGCCGGCGCCGGCCCGTCGCGCCCTCGATCAGGCTGTGGCCAGCGTGCAGAGCGAATTCGAGGGCGTCGACAAAACCCAGACCGATGCCGGCGTGCAGGAAGTCTTCACCGCGTTGCAGGAGTTGCTGCTGCACGTGCGCGGCACCGTTGCGCCGACCCTTGAACCCAGCGCTCCCGCCCAACCGATTTCCACCCGCGACCTGCTGCGCCTGCTCTCGCACCTGCAGCAATACGTGCCGGCGCTGGCGGTGCAGGACGATTTCGATCTGCGCCATCAGCTTGAACAATTGCTGACCCGAGTGAGCGTACGCAGCGGCAAATCACGAATCGTCGGCGGGGCGGACGAGGACGTGATCAATCTGGTGGCGATGGTATTCGACTGCATCCTGGATGATCGCAATCTGCCGGATTCGCTCAAGGCACTGATCGCCCGGTTGCAGATCCCGATGTTGAAGGTCGCGGTGATTGACAAAAGCTTCTTCAGCCGCAGCAGCCACCCGGCGCGCCGCCTGCTCAATGAAATCGCCGAAGCGGCGATGGGCTGGGGCGAGTGTGACGGCAATGCGCGCGACAGCCTGTACCTGCGCATCGAGCAAGTGGTGCAGCGCCTGCTGACGGATTTCGTCGATGACCCGGCGATTTTTTCCGAGTTGCTGGCGGACTTCCTCGCGTTCACCAGTGACGAACGTCGTCGCAGCGAATTGCTTGAACAGCGTTTACGCGATGCCGAAGAGGGCCGGGCGAAAACCGAACTGGCCCGCCAGCGTGTCGAGCAGGCGCTGAACCAGGCCCTGCTGGGCAAAGTCCTGCCACCGTCGGTGGTGACGTTCGTGCAGGAGGTCTGGAGCAAGGTATTGCTGCTGACCTGCCTCAAGCACGGCGATCAGTCTGCCGAGTGGCAGGCCGACGTGCAGACAATGGAGCAATTGATCTGGAGCGTGCAGCGCCACGACGACGCCGAAGCCGGTCTGCGTCTGCTGGCACTGGTGCCGGGGTTGCTCAAGTCATTGCGCGACGGCCTGAGCAGTTCGGCCTTCGATCCGTTTGCCACCAGCGGCTTCTTCAGTGAACTGGAAGCGCTGCATGTGCGCCTGCTCGAACCGTCCAGCGAGCCGGATCAAACCGCATTGCCGGAAATGATTGAAGTGTCGCAGGCGATTGTCTTGCAGATGGCCGACGATGGCCTTCAGCCACGCACGCCGGCGCGTTTGCCGGCCGACGACGCAGGTTTGCGTCAGGTCGATCAGTTGCGCCTGGGCAGTTGGGTGGCGTTCGAAGAAGACGAAGAACACACCCTGCGCTGCAAGCTGGCGGCGATCATCGAGGCCACCAACAAGTACGTGTTCGTCGACCGCACCGGGATGAAAGTGCTGGAGCGCGAGCGCACTGAACTGGCCCTGGCGTTTCGTCGCGGCGCGGTGCGGGCGCTGGACGACACCTTGCTGTTCGACCGGGCACTGGAGTCGGTGCTCGGCAATCTGCGGCGGCTCAATCGCGGCAAGTGATCGCGCGCCGGGGGCCGATCACGGCATACTGGTCGTCAACACAGTCGGCGTTGAAGGAATCGGTATGCAGTTGGATCCCGCAAGCGGGTGGTGTCACGGGGTGCAGGTCTGCCCTTCGCCCAACTTCAATGAACGCCCGGCGGGCGAAGTCTCCCTGTTGGTCATCCACAACATCAGCCTGCCACCGGCGCAGTTCGCCACCGGAAAGGTGCAGGAATTTTTCCAGAATCGTCTGGATGTCACGGAACATCCCTACTTTGCCGGGATCGCCGACCTGCGCGTGTCTGCGCATTTTCTGATCGAACGTGACGGCAAGGTCACCCAGTTTGTCTCCTGTCTTGAGCGTGCTTGGCATGCCGGCGTTTCGGTGTTCGAGGGACGGGAAACCTGTAACGATTTTTCCGTGGGCATCGAGCTGGAAGGCACCGATGATCTGCCGTTCACCGATGCGCAGTACCAGGCGTTGACCGTGCTGACCCGGCAGATACAGGCGGCGTTCCCGGCGATCACGCTCGAGCGTATCTGCGGGCACAGTGACATCGCCCCCGGTCGCAAGACCGACCCCGGACCCGCATTCGACTGGGCACGCTATCGCGCCGCCCTGGCACAAGAGGAAGGACAATGAGTTTTCTGGTGTTACTGCTGGCGGTCTGGATCGAGAAGTTCTCGGCCCTGCGCCAACGGGTTCAACGCGATGGCGGATGGATCCGCGAATTACACAAGCTTGAAACCGGCGGGCTGGCCAAACAGCCGTGGCTGGTGCTGACCGTCCTGGTGTTGCTTCCGGTGGCGCTGCTGGGATTACTGCTGGTGGTGCTGGACCCGGTGGCCTACGGTCTGCTGGCGTTACCGGTGCATTTGCTGGTGGTGATTTACAGCCTGGGGCGCGGCGATCTGCTCGGCGAACTAGGGCCGTTCCGCGACGCCTGGCGCCGTGAGGATCTGCAGGCCGCCGCCCATGTGGCCAAGCGTGATCTGAACATCTGCGCCGAAAGCGGCGAACAATTGCTGGAGCAAGTGCAACGGCATCTGTTGTGGCAGGCCTACCAGAGTTTCTTTGCGGTGATTTTCTGGTACTTCCTGCTCGGCCCGGTCGCGGCGCTGAGCTATCGCTTGCTGGCGCTGGCGGAAGAAAACGCCCAGAACCCGGCGGTGGCCGAACGGGCAGGGCAACTGCGCCACGCCTTCGACTGGGTGCCGGTACGCCTGCTGGCGGCGAGTCTTGCTCTGGTGGGCAATTTCGTCGCGGTCAGCCGGGTGATGCTGCACGAGCTGCTGAACTGGAACATCAGCGCTGCGCAACTGACCAACAAGGTCGGACTGGCTGCCGGGGAAATCCCGCCGGCCGCTGTCGGTCCCGAAGGCATCAACACCCTCGACTGCCTGTGGGAACTGCTGCTGCGGGCGGCGGTGTTGTGGTATGCCGGATTTGCCCTGTGGACAGTGCTGGCGTAGGCCGTTCGCGTGACGAGGGGGGCAATCCCCCTCGTTAACCTTAAGTTACAAAACCTCCCTTCGATTTGAGCTATACAGAGATGGCGCCCGATAGTGGCTATCTGCTGTCGCCCCGCGCCTGCCAATAAAAACAAGAAAAAACCAAGGGAGACTTCCAGTGAAGAGCTTGCTCTATCCCGCCGTCTCGCTGATGAACCGCTTGAGCTTCGGCATGAAGTTCAGCCTGATCAGCGTGCTGTTCCTGGTGCCGATGCTGGTGACCAATTTCTATCTGGTGCGCGATTCCTACCGTGAATTCCAGGGCACCCGGGTGGAGCTGCAGAGCCTCGATCTGCTGGGCAGCAGCCTGACCCTGCGCCGGGATCTGGAAACCCTCAACAATCTGGTGCAGATCAATGTCACCCTCGGCCAGTCCGGCAAGGCCGGCAATGTCGAGGCGCAGATCACCAGCCTTGAGCAAAACGTCCTGGCGCGCCTGCAAGGGCTGACGCCCATGACGGAGGATCCGGAGCAGATCAAGTTCTTCGAGACCAAGCGCGATGAAATGATCGCCGCCTTCAAGGCCCAGCAAGCGGAAAACTCCCTGCAAAGCAAAAGTGCGCTGATCGGCAAACTGCTGGGCAATGCGCAGATTTTCAGCCAGATCGTGGCCAGTCAGGCCGGATTGAGTCGCGACAATCAGAGCGACATACGCCAGCTCAGCGAGCTGATCACCGCGACCACGCCGGCCGTCACCCAGGCCTTGGGCGAAGGTCGGGCGATGGGCTCGTATTCATTGGGCCAGGGCTTTCTCAACAGTTCGTCGAGCACCCGCTTCGACGAGTTGCTGGTGCAGATCGAAAAACTTCAGGCCGAATATGGCCTGAAATTGCAGGACGCGCTGGGCTCCAGCAAAGCCGCCCGTGATTCCCTGAGTGCACCGGCCGATGCCAGCAAGGCATCGCTGAAACAGGCCGGCACACTGATCGAAGAACAAGTGGTGATGGCCGAAACCCTCGACGCTCCATGGCAGGGGTTTTATGACCAGGTCACCGGGCTGATGGACCAGACCTATCAGCTCAACGACGCCACCCTGAAATTCCTCGACACCCAATTGCAACAGCGCCTGGGGCAAAATCGTACGCACATGGTGCTGCAAGCCGTGGCGTTGTCGCTGGTGTTCGTGCTGATTTTCTATCTCTACGGTGGCTTCTATGCCTCGACCCGCGCCACCCTGAAAAACCTCGGCGCAATGATGGACAAGGTGGCGGCAGGCGACATGACGGTGAATTTCCGCGCCAACAGCCGCGATGAACTCGGCGAGTTGGGCGAAGTGTTCAACGGTACGGTGAGGAAGATCCATGACCTGATCGAACGGGTCGGCCACACCGTTGGCGAGGTCGAGCGGCAGGCGGGGCAGGTGGAAAACGTTTCGGCGCAAAGCAATCAGGCGGTCGCCGGGCAACGCACACAGATCGAACAAGTGGCGACGGCGATGAACCAGATGTCGGCAACGTCGCTGGAGGTGGCACGCAGTGCGGCGGCCGCGGTCAGCAGCGCCCACAGCGTGAACGACGAAACCATCAGTGGTCGCGGACTGGTGGAATCGCAGCAGGGCAGCATCGCGGCACTGGCGAGCGAAATCGATCAGTCGGTGCTGGTGATCAACCAGTTGGCCAGCGACAGTCAGTCGATCAGCCGCGTTCTGGAAGTGATCAAGAGCATCGCCGAACAGACCAATCTGCTGGCGCTCAATGCCGCGATCGAGGCTGCGCGGGCGGGCGAACAGGGGCGCGGTTTTGCCGTGGTCGCTGACGAAGTCCGGACGCTGGCCAAACGCACTCAGCAATCGACCGAAGAAATCGAGCAGATGATCGCCAAGCTTCACGGTGGCGTCGGTGCGGCGGTGAAGGCCATGGGCGTCAGCCATCAGATGGCCAACGGCACGGTGGGGCAGTCAGAAAAGGTCCAGCAGGCGCTGGAAAACATCCTCGGCGCTGTCGGCATGATCGTCGACCAGAATCAGCAAATCGCCGCCGCCGTCGAGCAGCAGACCGCCGTGGCCCACGACATTGACCAGAACATCGTCGAGATCAACCGTGCCGGCGAGCGCACCGCAGAAGGTGCGCATCAGACCGAAGATGCCAGCCGCGCGTTGTCGGCGCAGGTGGTCGAGTTGAAGCAGTTGATCAGCGCGTTCCGGGTTTGACGTGTCCTGCCGACTGTTTACCAGTGAAACAGTTGGCAAGCGTTAGCCGTACTGGCGGCGGCCAGTTGTTCCGGATCGATGTTCATCAAAGCGGCGAGTGACGTGCAGATCGCCGGCAAATGCGCCGGCGTATTGCGCACGCCGGGGAACATGGCGGGTGCCATGTCCGGTGAGTCGGTTTCCAATACCACCGAATCCAGCGGCAAGTCGGCCAGCACCCTATGCATGCGCAACGCCTGCGGCCAGGTCGGTGCACCTCCGAGGCCGAGTTTGAAACCGAGCTTGATGTATTCCCGCGCTTCTTCACGGCTGCCTGCGAAGGCGTGAATGATGCCGGCGCGTTTGAGCTTGAAGCGCTTGAGCGTGGCGATCACCGCCGCATGGCTGCGCCGCACATGGATCAATGCCGGCAGTTCAAAATCTGCCGCCAATTGTAGTTGTGCCTCGAAAAGCGCTTGCTGGCGTTCGCGGTCGAGGGTTTCGATGAAGTAGTCCAGGCCGATTTCGCCGACCGCACACAGCTGCCGATGACCCTTCAGCCGTGTCAGCCAATCGCCCAGTGCATGCAGGTCTTCAGGCCGATGCTGATCGAGATAGACCGGATGCAATCCGAACGCAGCGTACAAATCGGCGTCGCTTTGCACCAGATCCCACACCCGCTGCCAGTTCCCCTCGTAGACCCCGAGCACCACCATTCGCCGCACCCCGAGGGCGCGGCTTTCGGTGAGCAGCGCCGCGCGGTCGGCGTCGAAGTCGGGGAAGTCCAGATGGGTGTGGCTGTCGATCAGCTCCACGGCTCAATCCCGGTGAATACGCTGCTTGAAGGTACGGGCAATGGCTTGCACGCCAGGCTGATAGTCCGATTGCTCGACCGCTGCGAGTGCCAGTTCCAGCGCCTTGTCGGCGATCAACTGGTGCTGCTGGGCCATGGCGTTGACCGGCAGCGGCAGGAAGTCGAGCAACTGGGTGTCGCCGAATGTGCCGAGGCGCAGCGGACGGGATTTGAGCGGGAAGTCATGCAGCGCGTCGAACACGCCCTGCAACAGTACGTAGGACGTGGTCACCAGCGCATCCGGCAAATGCCCGAGGCGTTGCAGGAGTTCTTCCATCAACTGCTTGCCGCACTCGCGGCTGAAGGACTCGGCGTGCTCGATCAGCACTTCGCCCTTGAAACCGGCCAAGGCTTGCTTGAACCCGGCCGCACGTTCCTGGCTGATGCTCAGTTCCGGGCGGGCGCCCAGCAGCACGATCTGTTTCGGCTGCGGGTCGAGCAGGCTTTCGGTCAGGTGCAGGCTGGCTTCGCGGTCATCGCTGACCACCGAGCAGAAATGTTCGGCATCCATCACCCGGTCGATGGCAATGATCGGCAAACCCTTGGCCTGCAACTGACGATAACTGTCGTCACCGGCCGGCAGGCAGCTGGCGACGATCAACGCATCGCAGCGCCGCGCGCGGAACAGTTGCAGCAGTTGCCGCTCGCTGTCCGGTGCATCGTCGGAGCTGGCGATCAGCAATTGATAGCCGCGTGCCCGGGCGCCTTGCTCCAGCAGTTTGGCGATCCGCGCGTAACTGGGGTTTTCCAGATCCGGCAGGATAAAACCCAGGGTCCGGGTGTGCCGACTGCGCAGACCGGCTGCCTGTGGATTGGGGGTAAAGCCGTGCAGATCGACCACCGCCCGCACCCGCTCGACGGTGGCGGTGCTGATGCGTTGCTGTTCGGCCTTGCCGTTGATGACGTAGCTGGCGGTGGTCACGGACACTCCGGCCAACCGCGCGATATCACTGAGTTTCAACCCGGGATTTCCTTGTTTTTTCGAGCTTGCCGCGACATTTTCGCCAATCCTACCCGATTCAGGCAGGCGACCATTGTCTCAGCGTATCCGACAAGTTGGACTTCAAGGATGGGACATTATCGAGTAACGTGCCGATCAATCTAGATTAAACGTTTCAGCAAGCGTATTTTCTACGTTTTAGACGCCTTTGGCCGGTTCTGCCGTGAAACCGCCAAAACAGCCTCCTGAAAAGGATGGCTCACAGCGCCTAAGCTGCAACCATTCAAAACAATACCTGGCGTCACACGACGCCAAAAAGGAGATCGCATGCTCGAGCTCACTGTAGAGCAGATATCCATGGGCCAGTCGGCTGTGGATAAACCCGCCGCTTTGCAATTGCTGGCCAGTCATCTGGTCGCCGATGGTCTGGTCGCCGACGGATACCTCGCCGGCCTGCAGGCCCGGGAGGCTCAGGGTTCGACCTTCCTCGGCCAAGGCATTGCGATCCCCCACGGCACGCCCGAAACCCGCGATCAGGTGTTCGCCACCGGCGTGCGCCTGATGCAGTTTCCCGACGGCGTGGACTGGGGCGATGGCCAGATCGTTTATCTGGCCATCGGCATCGCCGCCAAATCCGACGAACACCTGCGCCTGCTGCAACTGCTGACCCGCGCCCTCGGCGAGACCGATCTGGGTCAGGCCCTGCGCCGCGCGAGTTCGCCCGAAGCGCTGCTGAAACTGCTGCAAGGCGCGCCGCAAGAGCTGGCGCTGGATGCGCAGATGATTGGCCTCGGGGTTTCCGCCGACGATTTCGAAGAATTGGTCTGGCGCGGGGCACGTCTGCTGCGCCAGGCCGATTGCGTGAGCAACGGTTTCGCAGGGGTGTTGCAGCAAGTTGAAGCGCTGCCGCTGGGCGATGGCCTGTGGTGGCTGCACAGCGAACAGACCGTGAAGCGTCCGGGGCTGGCGTTCGTCACGCCGGACAAACCGATGCGCTACCTCGGCCAGCCGCTCAGCGGTCTGTTCTGTCTGGCCAGTCTGGGTGAAGCGCATCAGGCGTTGCTTGAGCGGTTGTGCGCGTTGCTGATCGAAGGTCGCGGCCATGAACTGGGCCGCGCCACCAGCAGCCGCAAAGTCCTCGAGGTGCTCGGCGGTGAGTTGCCGGCCGACTGGCCGAGTGCGCGTATCGCATTGGCCAACGCCCATGGTCTGCACGCGCGGCCGGCGAAGATCCTCGCGCAACTGGCGAAGAGTTTTGACGGCGAAATCCGTGTGCGCATCGTCGACGGTCAGGACAGCGCGGTATCGGTGAAAAGCCTGAGCAAACTGCTGAGCCTCGGCGCCCGTCGCGGGCAGGTGCTGGAAATTATCGCCGAACCGAGCATCGCCGCTGACGCATTGCCGGCGTTGCTGGCCGCCATCGAAGAAGGCCTCGGCGAAGAAGTCGAACCGTTGCCCGCAGTCAGTCAACAGCGTGAAGTGATTACGGACATTGCAGAAGTGCTGACTGCCCCGGCCTCCGGCAGTCTGCTGCAAGCGATCCCTGCCGCCCCCGGCATCGCCATCGGCCCGGCGCACATTCAGGTCCAGCAAACCATCGATTACCCGTTGCGCGGCGAGTCCGCTGCCATCGAGCGCGAGCGTCTCAAGCAAGCGCTGGCCGACGTGCGTCAGGACATTCAGGGCCTGATCGAACGCAGCAAGGCCAAGGCAATCCGCGAGATTTTCATCACCCACCAGGAAATGCTCGACGACCCGGAACTCACCGACGAAGTCGACACTCGCCTCAAGCAGGGCGAAAGCGCCGAAGCAGCCTGGATGGCCGTGATCGAGGCCGCCGCGAAACAACAGGAAGCGTTGCAGGACGCGTTGCTCGCTGAACGTGCCGCCGATCTGCGTGACATCGGTCGCCGGGTGCTGGCGCAACTGTGTGGCGTGCAGACGCCCGCCGAGCCAGAGCAACCGTACATTCTGGTGATGGACGAAGTCGGCCCGTCCGACGTAGCGCGTCTGGATCCGGCGCGGGTCGCGGGGATTCTCACCGCCCGTGGCGGCGCCACCGCGCACAGTGCCATCGTGGCTCGCGCGTTGGGGATTCCGGCGCTGGTCGGCGCGGGCGCTGCGGTATTGCTGCTGAAACCGGGCACGCCGCTGCTGCTCGACGGCCAGCGCGGTCGCCTGCATGTGGACGCGGATGCCGCGACCCTGCAACGCGCCAGCGAAGAACGCGACACCCGCGAACAACGCCTGAAAGCCGCCGCCGAACAACGCCATCAACCGGCGCACACTACCGATGGCCACGCCGTGGAAGTGTTCGCCAACATCGGTGAGAGCGCCGGTGTGATCAGCGCGGTGGAGCAGGGCGCCGAAGGCATCGGCCTGCTGCGCACCGAACTGATTTTCATGGCTCATCCACAGGCACCGGACGAGGCGACTCAGGAAGCCGAATACCGCCGCGTCCTCGACGGCCTCGCCGGTCGCCCGCTGGTGGTGCGCACCCTCGACGTCGGCGGCGACAAACCGCTGCCGTATTGGCCGATCGCCAAGGAAGAAAACCCGTTCCTTGGCGTACGCGGCATTCGCCTGACCTTGCAGCGTCCGCAGATCATGGAAGCGCAGTTGCGCGCCTTGCTGCGTTCTGCGGACAACCGTCCATTGCGGATCATGTTCCCGATGGTCGGCAGCGTCGAAGAGTGGCGTCAGGCTCGCGACATGACCGAACGCTTGCGTCTGGAAATACCGGTTGCCGACCTGCAACTGGGGATCATGATCGAGGTGCCGTCTGCCGCGTTGCTGGCGCCGGTGCTGGCCAAAGAGGTGGACTTCTTCAGCGTCGGCACCAACGATCTGACCCAGTACACGCTGGCGATTGACCGTGGTCATCCGACCCTGTCCGCCCAGGCTGACGGCCTGCACCCGGCGGTGCTGCAACTGATCGACATCACCGTGCGCGCGGCCCATGCCCATGGCAAATGGGTCGGTGTGTGCGGCGAGCTGGCGGCGGATCCGCTGGCGGTGCCGGTGCTGGTCGGCCTCGGTGTGGATGAATTGAGCGTCTCCGGGCGCAGCATCGCCGAGGTCAAGGCACGCATCCGCGAACTCAGCCTGACCCAGGCTCAAACCCTTGCTCAACAAGCCCTGGCCGTGGGCAGCGCCAACGAAGTGCGCGCATTAGTGGAGGCCCTGTAATGGCCAAGATTCTCACCCTGACCCTCAACCCGGCGCTGGACCTTACGGTGCAGTTGCCACGTCTGGAGGCCGGTCAGGTCAACCGCAGCGACGAGATGCACACCCACGCCGCCGGAAAGGGCGTCAACGTCGCACAAGTGCTGGCCGACCTCGGTCATGAACTGACGGTCAGCGGCTTTCTCGGCGAAGACAATCTGCAAGCCTTCGAAACCCTGTTCGCCAAACGTGGCTTCACCGATGCGTTTATCCGGGTGCCCGGCGATACCCGCAGCAACATCAAGGTCGCTGAGCAGGATGGACGCATCACCGACATCAACGGCCCGGGGCCGGTGGTCGGCGTAGTGGCGCAACAGGCGTTGCTGGATCGACTGGTGCAGATCGCGCCGGGGCATGACGCGGTTGTAGTTGCGGGCAGCTTGCCGCGCGGAGTCACTGCACAGTGGTTGCGCGAACTGGTCGGACGCTTGAAAACGTTGGGACTGAAAGTCGCTCTGGACACCAGCGGCGAAGCTTTGCGCGCAGCGCTCAAGGCCGGTCCATGGTTGATCAAACCGAATACCGAAGAGCTGGCCGATGCGCTGGGTTGTGAAGTGGTGTCCCACGCGTCTCAGGCTGAAGCGGCCAATCGGTTGCACGCCCAGGGCATCGAGCATGTGGTGATTTCCCACGGCGCCGACGGTGTGAACTGGTTCAGCGTCGGCTCGGCGCTGCATGCGACGCCGCCGAAAGTCAGCGTCGCCAGCACGGTCGGGGCCGGCGATTCGTTGCTGGCCGGCATGCTCCACGGTCTGCTCAGCGCCGACACGCCGGAGCAAACCCTGCGCACGGCCACCGCGATTGCGGCGCAGGCGGTGACCCAGATCGGTTTCGGTATTCACGATGCCGCGCAACTGGCGCAGCTCGAACAGGGCGTGCGCGTGCGCCCCCTGACAGAACAATAAGAGGGTTTGTCATGAAGTTAGCCATTGTCACGGCCTGCCCGAACGGCATGGTCACCAGTGTGCTGTGCGCCCGGCTGCTGGATGCCGCGGCCCAGCGTCAGGGCTGGAGCACCAGCGTCGAAGTGGTGGACGCGGCGCACCCGGAACGTGAATTGTCGGCGGCCACCATCGAGGCTGCCGAGTGGGTGTTGCTGGTGGCCACGGGACCGGTGGACATGACCCGGTTCATCGGCAAGAAAGTCTTTCGGATTGCACCGGCGCAAGCCCTGCAGGATGTCGAAGAAGTACTGCGGCGTGGCGCCGTCGAGGCCGAGGTTTACGTCGCTGCCGAAGCGCCGCCGGTGGTTGCCAGCGCGCAAGCGCCGCGACTGGTCGCGGTCACTGCGTGCCCGACCGGCGTCGCCCACACCTTCATGGCCGCCGAAGCCTTGCAGCAGGCTGCCAAGCGTCTGGGCTACGACCTGCAAGTCGAAACCCAAGGCTCGGTCGGCGCGCGAAATCCGCTGAGCGCGACAGCCATCGCCGAGGCTGACGTGGTGCTGCTGGCGGCTGACATTGAAGTCGCCACCGAGCGTTTCGCCGGCAAGAAAATCTACCGCTGCGGCACCGGGATTGCGTTGAAGCAGTCCGAAGCCACGCTGAAAAAAGCCCTGGCCGAAGGTGTCGTGGAAAACGCTGCCGGCGACGGCAAGGCCCCGGCCAAACAGGAGAAAAGCGGCGTCTACAAACACCTGCTGACTGGCGTTTCTTTCATGCTGCCGATGGTGGTGGCGGGCGGCCTGATGATCGCCTTGTCGTTCGTGTTCGGCATCACCGCGTTCAAGGAAGAGGGCACGCTGGCGGCGGCGCTGATGCAGATCGGTGGCGAGACCGCGTTCAAGTTGATGGTGCCGCTGCTGGCCGGTTACATCGCCTGGTCGATTGCCGACCGCCCCGGACTCGCGCCGGGCATGATCGGTGGTTTGCTGGCGAGCACCCTGGGCGCCGGCTTCATCGGCGGGATCGTCGCCGGTTTTATCGCAGGCTACGCGGCCAAGGCGATCAGCCGGTATGTGGCGCTGCCGCAAAGTCTGGAGGCGCTGAAGCCGATTCTGATCATTCCGTTGTTCGCCAGTCTGTTCACCGGGCTGGTGATGATTTACGTGGTCGGCAAACCGGTGGCCGGGATGCTCGCGGCGCTGACGCATTTCCTCGACAGCATGGGCACCACCAACGCTATTCTGCTCGGTGTGCTGCTGGGCGGCATGATGTGCGTCGACCTCGGCGGGCCGATCAACAAGGCTGCGTATGCGTTCTCGGTGGGGCTGCTGGCCTCGCAGAGTTATGCACCGATGGCCGCGACCATGGCTGCCGGCATGGTGCCGCCGATCGGTCTCGGTATCGCCACGTTCATCGCCCGTCGCAAGTTCGCCCAGACCGAACGCGAAGCCGGTAAAGCGGCGCTGGTGCTCGGGTTGTGCTTCATCTCCGAAGGGGCGATTCCGTTTGCCGCGAAAGACCCGCTGCGGGTGATTCCGGCGAGCATTGCCGGCGGTGCGTTGACCGGTGCGTTGTCGATGTACTTCGGATGCAAACTGATGGCGCCCCACGGTGGCCTGTTCGTGCTGGCGATTCCGAATGCGATCAACCATGCGCTGTTGTACCTGCTGGCAATCGTCGCGGGGAGCCTGCTGACGGCGGTGGTGTATGCGCTGGTCAAGCGGCCGGAAGCCGTGGAGCTGGCGCTGGAGCCCGCGAAGGCGTGAGGTGTCACACCCCTTTCATCTAGCAGTGCTTAAGTTTTCCTTTTTTCAGGGAGAACACCATGAGCGATTTCAATCCCGGTCGCCGGCGCGTGATGCAAGCCGTCGGCGCCGGACTGCTGATGCCGGGGCTGGCGCCGGCCGTGATCGCGTCGGTCAAGGATCGACCGCAACTCACTGACGGCGTGCAATCCGGCGACTTGCAGGGCGACCGCGCGATGATCTGGAGCCGCGCCGACCGCCCGGCGCAGATGGTGGTGGAGTGGGACACCCGCAGCCAGTTCCGCCATCCACGTCGTGTCGTTTCCGCGCTGGCTGATGCCCGCAGCGATTTCACCGCTCGCGTCGAACTCACCGGGCTGCCCGCCGATCAGGCGATTTTCTACCGCGTGTATTTCAAGGACGCCCGCACCGGCGTCGCCAGCGAACCGTGGCTCGGTCACTTGCGCAGTGCACCGACCGCGCGGCGCAATATCCGCTTCGTGTGGAGCGGCGACACCGTCGGCCAGGGCTTCGGCATCAACCCCGATATCGGCGGCATGCGCATCTATGAAGCCATGCGCATGCGCCTGCCGGACTTCTTTATCCACAGCGGCGACACCATCTATGCCGACGGCCCGGTGCCGGCGCAACTGACCACGGAGGGTGGCCGGATCTGGCGCAACCTCACCACGGAAGCCAAGAGCAAGGTCGCCCAGACCCTCGACGATTATCGCGGCAATTACCGCTACAACCTGATGGACGAAAACGTCCGCCGCTTCAATGCCGAAGTGCCGCAGATCTGGCAGTGGGACGACCATGAAGTGGTCAACAACTGGTCGCCGGGCAAACAGCTCGACGAACGTTATCAGGAAAAAAATATCCATACCCTGGTCGGCCGTGCGCGCCAGGCCTGGCTCGAATATTCGCCGATGCGTTTGCAGGCTGCCGATGGCGGCGGGCGGATCTATCGCAAGCTCAGTTACGGGCCGATGCTCGATGTGTTTGTGCTCGACATGCGCAGTTATCGCGGCGCCAACGACGACAATCTCGGGGCGGAAAAACCGTTCCTCGGGCGCGAGCAACTGAACTGGCTCAAGCGCGGACTGAAGACCTCGAAAGCCCAGTGGAAAGTGATTGCCGCCGACATGCCGATCGGTCTCGGCGTGCCCGACGGTGAAGTCAGTCCCGGTGTTGCGCGCTGGGAAGCGGTGGCCAACGGCGACCCAGGTCCGGCGCAGGGACGTGAGCTGGAAATCGCCGAACTGCTGGGCTTTTTGCGCGCGCAGCAGGTGCGCAATTTCGTGTTCCTGACGGCGGACGTGCATTACTGCGCGGCGCATCACTATCACCCTGATCGCGCGGCGTTCCAGGATTTCGAACCGTTCTGGGAGTTTGTCGCGGGGCCGTTGAACGCCGGCAGTTTCGGGCCCAATCCGCTGGACAAGACCTTTGGCCCGCAGGTGGTATTCGAGAAGGCGCCGGCGGTACAGAACGCCTCGCCGTTTGCCGGGTTTCAGTTTTTCGGTGAGGTGAACATTGACGGCCAGAGCGGGGAGATGAGCGTGGTGTTGCGGGATCTGGAGGGTGTTGCGGTGTTCGAGCAGAAGCTGCAGCCGGTCTGAATGCAGCGCTGAACCTGTGGGAGCAAGGTTGCTCCCACAGTGACCCAAGGTGAATCAGTAAACGTCGCGGCGATAGCGACCCTGTTCGATCAGGCGTTCGACTTCAGCGGCGCCCAGCACTTCATTGAGCACCTGATCCACGCCCGACGCCATGCCTTGAAGGCTGCCGCAGATGTAGATCACTGCACCGTCCGCCAGCCATTTCTTCAACTCGCCGGCCGATTCGCGCAGACGATCCTGCACGTAAATCTTCTCGGACTGATCCCGCGAGAACGCCAGATCGAGGCGTTCCAGATCGCCATTGATCAACCACTCTTCCAGCTCCGCACGGCAGAGGAAATCGTGCTCGCGATTGCGCTCGCCAAACAGCAGCCAATGACGCTGCTGATTGTCGGCGATCCGTGCCTTGAGCAAGCTGCGCAGCCCGGCGAGGCCAGTGCCGTTGCCCAGCAGGATCATTGGCACCGGAGCGTTCGGCAGATGGAAACCGCTGTTGCGGCGGACCCGCAGGCTGATGCTGCCGCCGACCGGAGCATGCTCGGTCAGCCAGCCGGAACCGATGCCGAGGCTGCCGTCGGCGTGTTGTTCCTGACGCACGATCAGCTCCAGCACGCCGTCGGCGGCAATCGAGGCGATCGAGTACTCGCGCATCGCCAGCGGCACCATCGCATCGACCAGGGCCTGAGCGTGCAGGCCCACCAGATGCGCGCGGTGCTCGGGCAGCTGGCGAGTAGCGAGGGCGACCTCCAGCGACTCTTCCAGGCCGTTGACCTTGACGCTGGTTTCACCACGGATGCCGAGGCCGTCGAGGAAATGCTCGATCGCCCACGGGCAGTTGCGTGGCAGTACTTCCACCAGATCGCCGGCCAGCCAGCTGCGGGAGGTCGGCGCGGTCAGGCCGAGCAGGAAGACGGGGGATCCGCTGCTGTCCGGGTTCATCAGGTCGCGGCGCACCAGCGTCCAGTTCTCGTAGCTCGGCGCCTGCCAGGTATCGACCGGTGCTTGCCCGGTGATCAGGCCGAGCTGGGTCTGCCAGTGACGCAGGGCGTAAGGATCGCCGCTGTCGACTTCCACCGGGGCGAACAGGGTCTTGCCGCCGTGTTCGCCCAGCCATTGATGCAGGCGTCGGGCGAAACCGCAGAAGTGCTGATACTGACGGTCGCCGAGGCCGAGCACCGCGTAATTGAGGCTGTCGAGGGTCGAGGCGTTCTTCAGCACTTCGCGCTCGAAACCGCGAGCGCTGTCCGGCGCTTCGCCGTCGCCGAAGGTGCTGACCACGAACAGCGCGTTGTTCGATTCGCGCAGATCCTGCTCGCTGACATTCGCCAGCGGCTGCACCTTCACCGGCAATCCGGCCGCCTGTAACTGGCCGGCGGTCTGCCACGCCAGTTGCTCGGCAAAACCGCTCTGGCTGGCGAAACCGATCAGCCACGCCGGTGTATCGCCGGCCGGTTGGTCGAGACCCTTGCGGGCATCCTTGATCTGCTTTTTCTTGCGGCGGCGATCCAGATACAGCAACCAGCCGGTGATGAAGAACAGCGGCATCAACACCGCCGCGACGGTGACGATGATCCGTCCGACCAATCCGAAATAGCTGCCGACATGCAGCGCGTAAATGCTGGTCAGCAATTGCGCCTTGAAGCTCTTGTCGGCATAGCGGTCGACACGTTTGACGACGCCGGTGGCCGGGTCGAGGGTGATCTGGTTCAGCGCGCGGTCATGGGGCGAGCTGTCGAGCAGATAGAACACGGTCGCCGGTTGGCCAGCCACGGGCGGCATGCGGATGTTGTAGGAGGCGAGGCCCGGACCTGCGGAACTGTAGATGCTGACCCACATCGCGGCGTAATCGGCAGTCGGCGCCGGGCCTTCGGGGGCCGGGCCACGACCGCCGCGCACGCGCTCGTTTTGCGGCGCATCGGAAAGCAATTTGGTCAGGCCCTTGTTGTACCACTCGTAGGACCAGGACAGTCCGGTCAGCGCCAGCAGCAGGTAAACCAGCATGCACCAGGTGCCGAACACCGAGTGCAGATCCCAGTTGAAGCTGCGGCCCTTTTTCTTCCAGTCGAGGGTCAGCCACACGCGCCAGCTGTTCCACTGGCGCGGCCAGCGCAGGTACAGGCCGGACAGGCAGAAGAACAGCAGCATCAGGGTGCAGGCGCCGGTGATGTTGCGGCCGGTATCGCCCATGGCGAGGAACCGGTGCAGTCGCAGCATCAGGCCGAAGAAGTCCTGGCCGGTGGCGTCGCCCTTGAACTCGGCGGTGTAGGGATCGAAGTAGCGCATCTCGCCCCGGCGCTCGCCTTTGGGCGGGGTGAACCAGACGCGCCCGGCGCTGCCGCTTTCCGTCTCGACCGAGAGCATCGAGACTTTCTTGCCCGAGGCCGCTTCGATCTGCGCCACCAGGTCGGCGGGCGGCAGGACGCCAGCGACCTGCTTCTCGACCTGCAACACGGAAGGGTTGAGGGCTTTGAGAATTTCGTCCTGAAACGAATAGGCAGCACCGGTGATGCCCATCAGGGCCAGCACCAGCCCGGCAGTGATGCCAAAAAACCAGTGCAACTGGAACAGGGTTTTCTTCAACACGTCGCTTGCCTTGTCCGTTCGGAAATTGTGTTCACGGCGTGCATTATGCCGTGGCCTATCGAGAAACGTTCTTTATTACGCACAAAAGCCCCGCTCAAATGAATGAACGGGGCCCGGTACTTCCCTCTTCGATCAGAAGTGGAAGTTGGTGCTCAGCAATGCCGTACGGCCCGCCGCCTGGTTGGCGAAGTGAGTCGAGAAGGCCTTGTCGTAGTAGGTTTCGTTGGTCAGGTTCTGCACGTTCAGTTGCAGGTCGACGTTCTTGCTCAGCTTGTACGCAGCCATCGCGTCGTAGCGAACGTAGGAATCGACCATGGTGGTGTTGGCCACGCTGCCGAACACGTCATCCACGTAGAACGCACCGCCACCGATAGTCAGCTTCGGCGTGACCTGGTAAGTGGTCCACAGGCTGGCGCTGTTTTTCGGCGTGTTAGGCAGCTCGTTGCCGTTGTTGGCCTTGTTGGCCGGCAGGTCGCCACCGTCAACCTGTTCGCTGTCCATGTAGGCGTAACCGGCGAACACTTGCCACTTGTCGGTGATCTTGCCGCTGGCGGACAACTCGATACCTTGTACACGCGTCTTGCCGGCGTTTTCGTACGAAGTGGTATCAACCTGGACACGCGCGTTTTCTTTCTCGGTGCGGAAGATGTCGGCGGTCAGCGACAGGCGATCGTTCAGCAGATCCCACTTGGTACCGATTTCGTAGTTCTTGGTGGTTTCCGGCTCCATGTCGCTCTTGAGCAGGTTGCCGTTGCGATCCGGCGTGCCGCCCAGCGGGTTGCCTTCCTGACCTTCACCCAGGGTGTTGCCCGGCGGAGTGGCGGAGGTGGCGTAGGACGCATAGATGCTGCCATTCTCTGCCGGTTTGTAGACGACGCCGAACTGGCCGGTGACGAACTCGCTGGTGTCCGAACCCTTGGAGGTGGTGCGGCCAGCGTTGTTGTAAGTCTTGTAGCCGGTTTCGAAGTGGTCGTAACGCAGGCCCATGTTCACCAGCCATTGCTCGGACAGCTCCAGGGTGTCGAACGCATACAGTGCGTAGGTATCGGACTGGGTGTCGGTGCCGGCGTAGTTGCGCGAAATGGCGCCGTTCCACGGATCGTTCGGGGTCGGGTTCGACAGCGAGGTGCAGTTGTAGCCGCTGGCGGCGCCGATCAGACCCGGGTTGCAGTTGGTGGTCACGGCCGAGGTGCGCGGCGTGGTATCGGTGTTGACGTTGTACGAGGATTTGCTGCTTTCCTCACGGGTGTACTCGACACCGGTGGAGAAGCTGTTCTTGAAGCCGGCAACGTAGAAGTTGCCGAACAGGTCGGTCTGGTTGGTGGTGGTCTCGGTGTTGCTCACGCGAGTGTTCGCGCGACGCCAGACGCTGCCGTTGTTCACGTTGCCTTTGCTGTCGTCGGGCTGGGTCAGGATGTAATCCTGCATGCTGGTGCCGTGACGCAGGGTGTTCTTGATCGTCAGCGAGTCGCTCAGGTCATGCTCGATGGCGAAGGTCGCGGTGTCGGTGCGGCCCTTGCGGAAGTCGCGATCCAGACCGTAGAAGTTGCTGTGATCGCCGCCGGCGTACGGCTTGTCCGGGTTGGACTTGGTGCGCGCCGCCGAGCCACCGGCCGGAATCGTGTAAGGGATGCCCGAGTCCGGGGTGTCGTTGCTTTCGAGATGGTAGTAGTCGAGGTTGACGCGGGTGTCGGTGCCCAGGCCGAAGGCAAGGGACGGCGCGATGCCCCAACGGTCGTAGTCGACTTTGTCGCGACCGGCGACGTTGCTCTCGTGGCTCATCAGGTTCAGACGGCCGGCAGCGGTGTCGCTGAACTGGTAGTTGCCATCCATCGTGTAGCGTTGGGTCTGGTCGGAGCCCCAGGTGAAACCACCGTCGAACGAGTTGCCCAGGTGCGCTTTCTTGCTCACCAGGTTGATGCTGCCGCCAGCTGCGCCGCGACCGCCGATGGCGGAGTTCGGGCCCTTGCTGACTTCGATGTTTTCCACGGCGAAGATTTCGCGGCTCTGGGAACCGGTGTCGCGCACGCCGTCTAGGTAGGTGTCGCCTTGGGCGTCGAAACCACGGATGAACGGACGGTCGCCCTGCGGGTTACCGCCTTCACCGGCACCGAAGGTGATGCCCGGCACGGTGCGCAGCGCGTCCTGCATGTTCAGGGCGCCGGTGTCCTTCAGGACTTGTTGCGGGATAACGGTGACCGAGCGCGGGGTATCAACCAGTGGCGCGGTGTACTTGGGCGAGGAGGCTTTCTCGACCTGGTAGGACGTCGAGTCCTGGGCTTCGCCGGTGATGGCGGTGGCGTCCAGGGCGATGGCATTGCCGGTGGCTTTGCTGTCGGTTTTTTCGGCGGCGAACACCATGTGGCCTGCGGAGCCGGCGGTGATTGCCACGCCGATGGCGGAAGCGAGCAGACGTGGTGAACTGACCGGTACTTGTGCTGGTTGACGTGCCATTTTTATTCCCCTCCCCAAGGATTTGAGGCGGCGGAATATAGGGTAAACAGGTATTCGTATCAATTGCGAAACATTACTATTCGCGACAAATTTACATTCTTTACAATTTAACCTTACGGTTTTTACCAGTTCATTCGTCTAGCGGGTTTTACACAGTCAATAAGAATCAATACCATTGCCGCCTCTTTGCCATCAGGTGACATTGCCATGCTGCTGCACATCCCCGGGCTGTTCGCGAAAGACGAAGTGCAGCGTATTCGCGAGGCGCTGGAACAGGCCGACTGGGCCGATGGCAAGATCACCGCCGGCTATCAATCGGCCAAGGCCAAGCACAATCTGCAACTGCCGGAAGGCCATCCGCTGGCCAAGGAAATCGGCGCCGCGATGCTTGAACGCCTGTGGAAAAACCCGCTGTTCATGTCGGCCGCGCTGCCGCACAAAGTATTCCCGCCGTTACTCAACTGCTACACGGCGGGCGGCAGTTTCGATTTCCATATCGACAACGCGGTACGCCAACCCAAGGGCAGCATCGAGCGGGTACGCACTGATCTGTCGGCCACGCTGTTCTTCAGCGAGCCAGAGGATTACGACGGCGGCGAGCTGGAGATCCAGGACACCTTCGGCACCCAGCGAGTGAAGCTTCCCGCCGGCGACATGGTCTTGTATCCCGGCACCAGCCTGCACAAGGTCAACGCAGTCACTCGCGGCGCGCGTTATGCCTCGTTCTTCTGGACCCAAAGTCTGGTGCGCGAAGACAGCCAGCGAGCCTTGCTGTTCGAGATGGACGGGGCGATCCAGCAACTGACCCAGGACATGCCCGATCACCCTTCGCTGATCCGCCTCACCGGCACTTACCACAACCTGCTGCGTCGCTGGGTCGAGGTGTAAGTGGCGGATTTTCGGTTACGTCGCGAAGAAGTCCTCGACGGCGAACGCCTCACCGCCATGCTCGAAGAGAGTCCTGCCCGCGCAGCGCAGGCAATTCTGCTGGCGGCGGGTGAGGGCGTGCTGGAAGCGCAGGCGCTGCTCGGGCAGATCCTGCTCGATGGCCACGGGATCGCTCAGGATCAGCCGCTGGCCTTGCGCTGGTTTGAGATTGCCGCCGGGCAAGGTCATCTGATGGCGCGCAACATGCTCGGCCGCTGTCATGAACACGGTTGGGGTTGCGTGGCGGACGCAGCGGTTGCCGCCCAGCAATATCGCGTTGCAGCGGATGCCGGGTTGGATTGGGCGATGTATAACCTCGCCAATCTTCTGGCGACCGGGCGCGGTGTAGCGGTCGATCATCTTCAGGCCATCGCGCTGTATCAAAGCGCGGCCGAGGTCGGGCATGCCAAGTCGATGAACCTGCTCGGGCGTTATCTGGAGGAAGGGCAGGTGTGTGCGGCGGATCCCGCAGCGGCTCGTGACTGGTATCGACGTTCGGCCGAGGGCGGGGACTTTCGCGGGCAATTCAGCTATGCAGCGGTGTTGGCAGATGAGGGGCGGATCGATGACGCGCTCACCTGGCTGGAGAAAGCGCTGGCCGGCGGCAACCTGAATTTCCTGCGCGTGGCCAGCCAGACGCTGGCGAGCGCAACCGATCCGCGAATCCAGGCGCTTGCGCAGGCCTACGCTCACCGTTGCACCGAGTTACAGAGTGCCTGAATCGCAGCCGTAAAAAAGCCCATGACACGTCATGGGCTTTTTGCATTACGCCAGCATCGCTTACACGTAGAACGATTTCAGCGGCGGGAAGCCGTTGAACTCTACCGCGCTGTAACTGGTGGTGTACGCACCGGTCGACAGCCAGTACAGGCGATCACCGATCGCCAGGTTCAGCGGCAGGCCGTACTTGTAGTTTTCGTACATGATGTCGGCGCTGTCGCAGGTCGGGCCGGCGATCACGACTTCTTCCATCTCGCCTTTCTTCTCGGTCCAGATCGGGAACTTGATCGCTTCGTCCATGGTTTCGATCAGGCCGGAGAACTTGCCCACATCGGTATAAACCCAACGCTCGACGGCGGTACGGGATTTACGCGCAACCAGCACCACTTCACTGACCAGGATGCCGGCGTTGGCGATCAGCGAACGGCCTGGCTCCAGGATGATTTCCGGCAGGTCATCACCGAAGTCTTCCTTCAGGAAGCGGATGATTTCTTCGGCGTAGGTTTCCAGGCTGTTGGTGCGGGTGATGTAGTTGGCCGGGAAGCCACCGCCCATGTTGATCAGCTTCAGGTGGATGCCGTCTTCTTCTTTCAGGCGTTCGAAGATCACTTTGACTTTGGCGATCGCTGCGTCCCAGACGCTGATGTCACGCTGTTGCGAACCGACGTGGAACGAGATGCCGTACGGCACCAGGCCCAGATCGCGGGCGAGGATCAGCAGGTCCATGGCCATGTCGGTCTGGCAGCCGAACTTGCGCGACAGTGGCCAGTCGGCCGTGGTCGAGCCTTCGGTCAAAATGCGCACATAGACTTTGGCGCCCGGTGCGGCCTTGGCGATGTTGCGCAGGTCGGCTTCCGAGTCGGTGGCGAACAGACGCACGCCCTTCTCATAGAAGTAGCGAATGTCCTTGGATTTCTTGATGGTGTTGCCGTAGCTGATCTGATCCGCGCTGACGCCTCGGCTCAGCACTTTGTCCAGCTCATAGATCGAGGCGATGTCAAAGCTCGAACCTTTCTCTTTGAGCAGGTCGATGATCTCGAAGGCCGGGTTGGCCTTGACCGCGTAGTAGACCTTGGCGAATTCGAAACCGGCGCGCAGGTCATCGTAGGCCTGGGCGATCATCGCGGTGTCGATCACCACGAACGGGGTTTCCTGTTTGTCGGCGAACGCCTTCATTTTCTGAAAGGTTTCGCGCGCGAAATAGTCTTCGACCTGGATCGACATACTTGGGAGCTCCTATGGGCAAACTCGTAAAAACAATGGGTGCGAGGGTGTGTCATCAATGAATTCGCGAGTGCGTTGCGCCTGAGCGCGTGCCAGGCAAGGCGCAGGCCGCCGCTAATGGTCGCTCCCTTCGCAAGGCCTGCAACGCAGCATGGCGCGCGCTCAGGCACAACCCGAAGGGCCGGGCCTGCTTTTGCGCAGGGCTGCGTTGCTCGTCCCTTATTTGGAACAACCAAACTGCGGGCCTCGCGCCTTGCCCTGCGCAAAAGCAGACCCGGCGCACTCGTGAATTCATTGATGACACACCCTCCTGAACGCCCTCCGTATCCCCACTTTGGTTCGCCTACTTCCCAAGGCATGTCGCCGAAAGCAAAAAGGCCATGGGAAATGTAGTCTTTCTTTCCCTTGGCCTTGCTGTCTCGTCGTCAGTACTTGAGCCGGATGGATCGTTTCCAGCATGGACGTTCGGCGCGAACTTTAGGGCGTGAGGGGCCTGAGATCAACTAAAAATGTCGCGTTTTTGCACGCTTCTGACGTGCGTCGCGGATATCACTCTTTGTAGCCGACCGAGATGACGGTCAGATGTTCCGCAATAATTTTCAGGTGTTAAAAATACCTGCACGTTCGAAGCTGATGCGCGCCAAGTCATGGATAAGTACGATCACTTCAACATCGGCGACGTTGGCGGCGAGAAGGGGAAATGAGGGGGAAGTTGCTGGTTAATGCTGACATTCGCGGACAGGGTCAGCTTTCTCACGTGTTGATATTTCTTGTCGGCACTTCGCTTGCAAAAAAATCACGACTTTCAGGTTCCGGTGGTCGAAAAAAAGGGCTGTCGAACAGCCCTTTTGCGTTTGATCAGGCCACCGCTTCGGCCGGTGACACGATATTGGTCTTCATTCCGCGCGATCTACCCGAACTCAGGTATGCCGCAATCGACTCCTGGGTGACTTCGCCGAGGAACACACGCTCGGCATCCATTACCGGCAGCCATGAGCGATTGAACTCGTACATGCGCGACAGCAGGATGCGCAAATGCTCGTCGTATGCCGCCGTGGCGTTGAATTCGCGCAGGAACTGCGCACAGGTGCCGGTCTGACGATGCAGGTCTCGACGGCGCACATAACCCAGTGCCTTGTTCTCAGCGTCAGTGACGACGACATAGCGACGGTCATGTTCGTCCATCAACTCCAGCGCATCGGCCACCGGGGTTTCCGGGCTGACTGACGGCGCGTTGTCTGCTGCGTCTTCGGCTTTCACCAGCAGCAGGCGTTTGAGGGTGCTGTCCTGGCCAACGAAGTTGCTGACAAAGTCGTCCGCCGGATGGGCGAGCAGGGTGTCCGGATGATCAATCTGCAACAGTTTGCCGGCACGGAAGATCGCGATCTTGTCGCCCAGCTTGATCGCTTCGTCGATGTCGTGGCTGACCATGATCACGGTCTTGTTCAGCGCACGCTGCATCTCGAAAAATTCGTTCTGGATCATCTCGCGGTTGATCGGGTCGACCGCGCCGAATGGTTCGTCCATCAGCAGCAGCGGCGCATCCGCCGCCAGCGCGCGGATCACGCCGATCCGTTGCTGCTGGCCGCCGGACAGTTCACGCGGGTAACGATGCAGATACTGCTTGGGCTCAAGCTTGATCATGCTCATCAGTTCGCGGGCGCGGTCGTGGCATTTCTGTTTGTCCCAGCCGAGCAGTTTCGGCACCACCACGATGTTCTCTTCAATGGTCATGTTCGGGAACAGACCGATCTGCTGGATCACGTAACCGATGTTGCGGCGCAGGGTCACTTCGTCGAGGTCGGTGGTGTCTTCGCCGTTGATCAGGATCTTGCCCGAGGTCGGCTTGATCAGGCGGTTGATCATTTTCAGCGTGGTGCTTTTGCCGCAACCCGATGGCCCGAGGAACACGCAGATTTCGCCTTCATTGACGGTCAGGCTTACCGAGTCCACGGCTTTCACATCCTTGCCGTTGCTTTGGAAGGTCTTGCTGAGGTTTTGAAGTTCGATCATTTGAGGAGTCCTTTTGGAGTCAGCGAACGTTGCAGCCACTGCAAAATGAGGTCGGCGAAGATCGCCAGAAGACTGACCAGCAGCGCGCCGACGATGAGCATCGACATGTCGCTGCGGCTGATGGAGGCGAGGATCAGCACGCCGAGGCCGCCGGCGCCGATGGTTGCGGCAATGGTCATCACGCCGATGTTCATCACCACGGCGGTGCGCACGCCGGCGAGGATCACCGGCACTGCGATTGGCAACTCGACCATGCGCAGGCGCTGGCCGAAGGTCATGCCGATGCCGCGTGCGGCTTCACGAATGCCCGGTTCGACGCCGGTCAGGGCGAGGTAGGTGTTGCGCATGATCGGCAGCAGTGAATAAAGGAACACGGCGGTGATCGCCGGCATCGGGCCAAGGCCCTGGCCGAATTTCGAATAGAACGGCAGCAGCAGGCCGAACAGCGCAATCGACGGCACGGTCAGCAGCACCGTGGCGCTGGCCTGCAAGGGGCCGGCGAGGCTCGGGAAGCGCGTCATCAAAATGCCCAGCGGCACGCCGATGAGGATCGCCAGGCTGACGGCGATGCCGACCAGGGTGATGTGCTGCCAGGTCAGGTGCATTACCTGCTGCCAGTCGAGGTGGGAAAAGGCGTTCAAAAATTCCATGACTTTTCCTCCTTTAGTTCAGTGGATGCTGGCGCAGGAAATCGGCAGCGACTTTCGACGGGCTCTCGTGATCGACATCGACCCGCGCGTTGAGCTGGCGCATGGTTTCGTCGTCGAACAGTTCGGCCAGCGGCTTGAGTTGCTCAGCCAGTTTCGGGTGCGCGTCGAGGTAGGCCTGACGTACCACTGGCGCGGCGGTGTAGTCCGGGAAGTAATGCTTGTCGTCTTCCAGCAGCTTCAGTCCGAACGCGTTGAGGCGACCGTCGGTGGTGTAGACCAGACCGGCGAACACCTGACCGTTACGCAGCGCGGTGTAGACCAGCCCTGCGTCCATCTGCCGAATGTTCTTGCGGGTCAGGTTCATGTCGTAGAGCTTGACCATGCCGTCCAGACCGTCGGAACGGTTGGCGAACTCGGTGTCCAGCGCGACCAGATGATTGGTTTTGGCTTCAGCGCGCAGCACTTCGTTCAACTGGCTGATGGTGTGGATCTGCGGATATTCCTCGGCCACAGTCTTCGGCAGGGCGAGGGCGTAGGTGTTGCTGAATTTCGACGGCGTGAGCCAGACCAGCCCCTTTTTCGCATCGAGTTCTTTGACCCGGGCGTAGGACTGTGCACTGTCGAGTTTTTCAGTCACGTGGTTGTAGGCCACCAGCGACACACCGGTGTATTCCCAGAGCATGTCCAGTTGCCCGGTTTCGTGGGCGCTGCGGGCCAGGTTACTGCCCAGGCCACCGGTGATCTGCGCGTCGTAGCCTTTGCTGCGCAGGTATTGCGCGGTGATTTCCGCGAGCAGGGTCTGCTCGGTGAACACCCGGGCGCCAAGGCGAATCACCGGTTTGTCGGCGGCTTGGGCGATGCCTGCGAAGAGCAGCACGCAGCCCAGAATCAAACTAAGTCTTTTCATAAATATTCCTTCGCAAAGCCTCAAGACGGGCGCAAACCGCGTTCCAGCCAGAGGCGGCTGGCGAGGGTGACCACGCCATCGAGCAGCAGGGCCAGCAGCGCGGTGCACGCGGCGCCGAGCAGCAGTTGCGGCTGATTGTTCAGGGCGATGCCGGGGAAGATCAGGCTGCCGAGGCTGTTGGCGCCGATAAGGAAGGCCAGCGGCGCGGTACCGACGTTGATCGCCAGCGCCACCCGAACACCGCCGACGATGATCGGCACGGCGTTGGGCAACTCGACTTTCCACAGCACCTGGCGCGGAGTCATGCCGATCCCGACGGCGGCTTCTTTCAGCGAGCCCTGAACGTTTTTCAGGCCTTCATAGGTGTTGCGCACAATCGGCAAAAGCGAGGCGAGGAACAAAGCGAAGATCGCCGGACCGCTGCCGATGCCGAGAATCCCCAGGGCAATCGCGAGCACGGCCAGCGGCGGCACGGTGTTGCCGATATTGAAGATCTGCATGAAGCGTTCGGCGCGGCCGACCATGGTCGGGCGGCTCAGGAAGATGCCGGCGGGAATGCCCACGACCAGGGCGGCCAGCATTGAGGCGAGGACGAGAATCAGGTGAGCTTGCAGGTAAAACAACAAATCGTCGCGGTAGTGTTCGATCGTGTTGATGCCGATCCAGTGGACCAGCAGGGCCAGGAGCGCGATCACCACCGCACCTCCCATCAGCCCTTTGCCATAGCGGATAGCCACAGGCGGACTCCTTTTTTTTAGTCGGCGACCGCTGCTCCGTGTGGCATGCCATGCCTGGCTGCCGGAGTCAGTGTTCGCGAGAAGCAGCTTTTTTTCAGCCCGGCAAAAGCGGTCTGAAAGCCAGCCATGAGCGCAGCCTCGTCAGGCTAACTTGCTGATTTTTCAGCCCCTGACGAAATGTCGTTACAGGGGATGGACGTCTCCGTGCTTTAAAAGGTTCCCATCTGAGGCAGCATTTGGCCACCCTTAATGTGCTCAACGGTTCGGTTATTGAATCGAGTTGGGCTATAATCGCCGCCCTTTTTTGAATCACCGCCAGGCGATTTCCCATGACCAGACAGGCCGCCGAAGTCGCGAAACGCCGCACTTTCGCCATTATTTCCCACCCCGATGCCGGTAAAACCACCATCACCGAAAAGCTCTTGCTGATGGGCAAGGCGATTGCTGTGGCCGGTACGGTGAAATCCCGTAAATCCGACCGCCACGCGACATCCGACTGGATGGAGATGGAAAAGCAGCGGGGCATCTCGATTACTACGTCGGTCATGCAGTTCCCGTATCGCGAACACATGATCAACCTGCTCGACACCCCGGGCCACGAAGACTTCTCCGAAGACACCTACCGCACCCTGACTGCGGTGGACTCGGCCCTGATGGTTCTCGACGGCGGTAAAGGTGTTGAGCCACGTACCATCGCGCTGATGGACGTCTGCCGTCTGCGTGACACGCCGATCGTCAGCTTCATCAACAAACTCGACCGTGACATCCGCGACCCGATCGAACTGCTCGACGAAATCGAAGCCGTCCTGAAGATCAAGGCTGCGCCGATCACCTGGCCGATCGGTTGCTACCGCGACTTCAAGGGCGTGTACCACCTGGCGGACGACTACATCATTGTCTACACCGCCGGTCACGGTCACGAACGCACCGAAACCAAGATCATCGAGAAGCTCGATTCCGACGAAGCCCGCGCACACCTGGGCGATGAGTACGATCGTTTCCTCGAGCAGCTGGAACTGGTGCAGGGCGCCTGCCACGAGTTCAACCAGCAGGAGTTCCTCGACGGTCAACTGACCCCGGTGTTCTTCGGTACCGCGCTGGGCAACTTCGGTGTCGATCACGTACTCGACGCTGTTGTCGACTGGGCCCCGCGCCCGCTGCCACGCGTAGCCAACGAGCGCACCGTTGAGCCGGTGGAAGAGAAGTTCTCGGGCTTCATCTTCAAGATCCAGGCGAACATGGACCCGAAACACCGCGACCGCATCGCCTTCATGCGTATCTGCTCCGGCAAGTACGAAAAAGGCATGAAGATGCGCCATGTGCGTACCGGCAAGGACGTGCGCATCGGCGACGCCCTGACGTTCTTCTCCTCCGAGCGTGAACAACTGGAAGAGGCGTACGCCGGCGACATCATCGGTCTGCACAACCACGGCACGATCCAGATCGGCGACACCTTCAGCGAAGGCGAAACCCTGGGCTTCACCGGTATCCCGCACTTCGCCCCGGAACTGTTCCGCCGCGTACGCCTGCGCGACCCGCTGAAATCCAAGCAACTGCGCCAGGGCCTGCAACAGCTCGCCGAAGAAGGCGCGACCCAGGTGTTCTTCCCGGAGCGCAGCAACGACATCATCCTCGGCGCCGTCGGTGTGCTGCAGTTCGATGTGGTCGCCAGCCGTCTGAAAGAGGAATACAAGGTCGAGTGCTCCTACGAGCCGATCACCGTGTACTCCGCGCGCTGGATCGAATGCAGCGACAAGAAGAAGCTGGAGGAATTCTCCAACAAGGCTGTGGAAAACCTGGCACTGGACGGCGGCGGTCACCTGACCTACCTCGCGCCGACCCGCGTCAACCTGGCCCTGATGGAAGAGCGCTGGCCGGACGTGAAATTCCGTGCGACGCGCGAGCACCACTAAGCGCTGATTGGCTGCACCCAAAACCCCGTCGCGAAAGCTGCGGGGTTTTTTATTGCCGGAAAATACCTGCGGGAGCGAGCCTGCTC
This sequence comes from Pseudomonas sp. GW456-12-10-14-LB2, assembly GCF_002884345.1. NCBI lineage: Bacteria > Pseudomonadati > Pseudomonadota > Gammaproteobacteria > Pseudomonadales > Pseudomonadaceae > Pseudomonas > Pseudomonas sp. GW456-12-10-14-LB2. The sequence goes on along the minus strand of NZ_POHV01000020.1, from coordinate 12,310 downwards.
GCGATAGCGGATGGTCAGCCGAAGTTGAACGGGCTCATAAATCGCCATCGCGAGCAAGCTCGCTCCCACAGGAGACCTTCCACATTAGATGGATTGGGTATAGGCGTTATTTCCAACCAGTCTCTACAGCCACGGCATTTCCAGCTGCTCCACAACGTCCTATCTGGTGAACCCGGCTGTTCGGAACTAGATTTCACAGAGGGCATCAGCCAGGCATTTGTGTTTCACCTGCGAAGGGATGGAATCGACTATGAAAAACAGGTTGCTACGCGTTTTGCTGCTGTTAAAAGTGATGGTGATGCTGTCCCTCGGCACCGCGACGGCCTGGGCCGAGTGCGAGGATCACGATACCCAGGCATCGAGCGGGCAGGTGGGGCACAGCGCGCTGATGCTGGCCAAGTCCGAGTCCGAGCCGGGCGATCAGGGCCAGGGTGGCAGCGCCGACGATGACGACTCGACCACCGATGAGCCGGACTCCGACGATGCGGACGAAGGTGATAGCCAGACGTAGATTCCGCGCAAAAGAAAACCCCTTCTTTCCCGATCGATGCGCAATCGGGGCAGAAGGGGTTTGGTCAACTCATCAACAACCCGTCCCGGGAAACGGGGCGGGTTTTTTCATGCCGCGCCGTCGAGGAACTGCTCGGCGTAGTGGCATGCAACCTGACGCGTGTCGAGCTGGCGCAGGACCGGCTCTTCGCTGCTGCAACGCGCGGTGGCGTACGGGCAGCGCTTGTGGAACGCGCAGCCAGGCGGCGGATTCAGCGGGTTGGGCAACTCGCCGACGATCTTGATTTTCGGCTTGTCCGGATCCGGGTGGATGGTCGGAGTCGCCGACAACAGCGCCTGGGTGTACGGGTGCAGAGGACGGGCATAGATGTCGTGCTTCGGACCGATTTCCACCGGGCGACCGAGGTACATCACCATCACGTCATCCGCCACGTGCTGCACCACCGCCAGGTTGTGCGAGATGAACACGTAACCGGTGTTGAACTCCTGCTGCATGTCCATGAACAAGTTCAGCACCTGCGCCTGGATCGACACATCCAGCGCCGAGGTCGGCTCGTCCGCCACCAGCACTTTCGGTTGCAGCATCATGGCGCGGGCCAGCGCGATACGCTGACGCTGACCGCCGGAGAACATGTGCGGATAACGCTGGTAGTGCTCGGGACGCAAGCCGACCTGCTTCATCATCGCCTGGACTTTCTCGCGACGTTCGGCGGCCGACAGGTTGGTGTTGATCAGCAGCGGCTCGGCCAGTTGATCACCGATTTTCTGCCGTGGGTTCAACGACGCGTACGGGCTCTGGAACACCATCTGCACGTCTTTGCGCAGTTGTTTGCGCTGAGCCTTGTCGGCGCCGGCCACTTCCTGCCCGGCGATTTTCAGCGAGCCGGATGATGGCTCCTCGATCAGGGTCAGGGCGCGGGCGAGGGTGGATTTGCCGCAGCCCGATTCACCGACGACGGCGAGGGTCTTGCCGGCTTCCAGCTCGAACGACACGCCGTTGAGGGCGCGCACGGTGGCATGGCCCTTGAACAGGCCACGGGAGACTTCGTAGTGACGGGTCAGGTCGCGGGCGGTAAGTACGACGGCCATTACGCCACCTCCTGGTTCAACGGATAGAAGCAGCGGGCGAGGCTGTGGCTTTTCGGGTCAAGGGTCGGACGTTGCGCGCGGCAGCTGTCCTGCACGTACGGGCAGCGCGGCGACAGCAGGCAGCCTTGCGGGCGGTCGTAACGGCCGGGAACGATGCCCGGCAGAGTGGCCAGACGCTCGGCCCCTTGGCTGTGTTCCGGAATCGCCTTGAGCAGCGCTTCGCTGTACGGGTGCGCCGGGATGTCGAACAGCTGCGGCACCTGGCCGACTTCAACGGCTTGACCGGCGTACATCACGCACACGCGCTGGGCGGTTTCGGCTACCACGGCGAGGTCGTGGGTGATCAGCACCAGGCCCATGTTCTGCTCTTTCTGCAACGCCAGCAGCAGGTCCATGATCTGCGCCTGAATCGTCACGTCGAGTGCAGTGGTCGGCTCGTCGGCGATCAGCAGTTTCGGCTCGCCGGCAATCGCCATGGCAATTGCCACACGCTGGCTCATGCCGCCGGACAGTTGGTGCGGGTAAGCGTCCATACGGCTGGCGGCGCCCGGGATTTCGACTTTTTCCAGCAGTTCGATCGCACGCTTGCGCGCTTGCTTGCCGGACATTTTCAGGTGCAGGCGCAGCACTTCTTCGATCTGGAAACCGACGGTGTAGCTTGGGTTCAGCGCGGTCATCGGGTCCTGGAACACCATCGCCAGGTCTTTGCCGACGATCTGCCGACGCTGGCGGTTGTTCAGCTTGAGCATGTTTTTGCCGTCGAAGCTCAGCGAGTCGGCGGTGACGATGCCTGGGTGCTCGATCAGGCCCATCAGCGCCATCATGGTCACGGACTTGCCGGAACCCGACTCGCCCACGATCGCCAGGACTTCGCCCTTGTCGACTTTCAGGTCGAGGCCGTCGACAACCGGGGTGGCGTTCTTGTCGCCGAAGCGAACGTTGAGATTCTTGATTTCTAACAGTGACATGGGAATCTCCTCAGGCGGCGTTCTTGAGTTTCGGGTCCAGCGCATCGCGCAGGCCGTCGCCCATCAAGTTGATTGCCAGCACGCTGAGCAAAATGGTCAAACCAGGCAGACTCACCACCCACCAGGCGCGTTCGATGTAGTCGCGGGCCGAAGCCAGCATGGTGCCCCACTCAGGGGTTGGCGGCTGGACGCCGAGGCCGAGGAAGCCCAGGGCGGCGGCATCGAGGATCGCCGAGGAGAAGCTCAAAGTCGCCTGAACGATCAGCGGTGCCATGCAGTTCGGCAGCACGGTGATGAACATCAGGCGTGGCAGACCGGCACCGGCCAGGCGCGCGGCGGTCACGTAGTCGCGGTTCAGCTCACCCATCACGGCGGCACGGGTCAGACGCACGTAGGACGGCAAGGACACCACGGCAATCGCGATCACGGTGTTGATCAGGCCTGGGCCGAGGATGGCGACGATCGCCACGGCCAGCAGCAGCGACGGCAGGGCCAGCATGATGTCCATCAGACGCATGATGGTCGGGCCGACCACTTTCGGGAAGAAACCGGCGAACAGACCCAGCAGGATCCCCGGGATCAGCGACATCACCACCGACGACAGACCGATCAGCAGCGACAGGCGCGAACCCTGGATCAGGCGCGACAGCAGGTCGCGACCCAGTTCATCGGTGCCGAGCAGGAATTGCATCTGCCCGCCTTCGAGCCACGCCGGCGGCGTCAGCAGGAAGTCGCGGTATTGCTCGCTCGGGTTATGCGGGGCGACCCACGGCGCGAAGATCGCGCAGAAAATCACCAGCAGCATGAACAGCAGGCCGGCGACGGCGCCCTTGTTCTTGGCGAAGGCCTGCCAGAACTCTTTGTACGGGGACGGGTACAGCAGACTTTGATCCACGGCGGTGGCGGCGGTGACTACTGAGGAAGTTGGAGTGCTCATGGGTATTGACCTCAGCGCTGATGACGGATGCGTGGGTTGGCAAAGCCGTAGAGGATGTCCACCACGAAGTTGACCAGAATCACCAGGCAGGCGATTAACAGGATGCCGTTTTGTACAACCGGGTAGTCCCGGGCGCCGATGGCTTCGATCAGCCATTTACCGATGCCGGGCCAGGAGAAAATGGTTTCGGTCAGGACCGCACCGGCCAGCAGGGTGCCGACTTGCAGGCCGACCACGGTCAGTACCGGAATCAGCGCGTTGCGCAGGCCGTGCACGAACACCACGCGCGACGGCGACAGGCCTTTGGCCTTGGCGGTGCGGATGTAGTCTTCACGCAGTACTTCGAGCATCGACGAACGGGTCATCCGCGCGATCACCGCCAGCGGAATGGTACCCAGCACGATGGCCGGCAGGATCAGGTGGTGCAGGGCATCGAGGAAGGCGCCCATGTCATCGGCCAGCAGGGTGTCGATCAGCATGAAACCGGTGCGCGGCTCGATGTCGTAAAGCAGGTCGATCCGCCCGGACACCGGGGTCCAGCCCAGGCTCACCGAGAAGAACATGATGAGGATCAGACCCCACCAGAAAATCGGCATCGAATAACCTGCGAGGGAGATGCCCATCACCCCGTGGTCGAACAGGGATCCTCGCTTGAGGGCCGCGATCACCCCGGCCAGGAGGCCCAGGATGCCGGCGAACAGCAGGGCGGCCATGGACAGTTCCAGGGTCGCCGGGAAGAGGGAGGTGAACTCGGACCATACGCTCTCACGGGTGCGCAGGGATTCGCCGAGATCGCCGTGGGCCAGTTTGCCGATGTAGTCCAGGTACTGGGCGTACAGCGGTTTGTTCAGACCGAGGCGTTCCATTGCCTGAGCGTGCATTTCGGGGTCGACCCGACGTTCGCCCATCATCACTTCCACGGGGTCGCCGGGAATCATGCGAATCAACGCGAAAGTCAGCAAGGTGATGCCGAAAAACGTGGGGATCAACAACCCCAGTCGGCGGGCAATAAAACTAAACATCGTGTGTGGTACCTCATCAGCCGGTTAGGCGTGCCCGAAGTCCCTGGGGTCAGGGACTTCGGGAGTTTCTTATCTACTTCACCTGGGTGGTGGCGAAGTTATTGGTTGTCAGAGGGCTGATGTGATAACCCTCTACGTTGTTGCGCATTGCGGTGAACATGCGGGTGTGGGCCATGCTGATCCACGGTTGGTCCTGATTGAAGATGACTTGCGCCTCTTCATACAGCTTGGCGCGTTCGGCCGGATCTACTTTAGCCCGTGCTTCGTCGAGCAGGGCCTGGAATTTCTCGTTGCACCAGCGAGCGTAGTTTTCGCCGTTCTTGGCCGCTTCGCAACTGAGCATAGGCGTCAGGAAGTTATCCGGGTCGCCGTTGTCGCCCGCCCATCCGGCCGAAACCATGTCGTGCTCGCCGGCCTTGGCGCGTTTGAGCATCTCGCCCCATTCCATCACGCGGATGTCGATCTTGATCCCGACTTTCGCCAGGTCGGCCTGCATCATCTGCGCGCCGAGCATCGGGTTCGGGTTGGTCGGGCCGCCGCCGTTGCGGGTGAACAGAGTGAACGTGGTGCCTTCCGGTACACCGGCTTCCTTGAGCAGGGCGCGGGCCTTGTCGAGGTCTCGTGGCGGGTTTTTCAGCTCGTGGTTGTAGCCCAGCAGGGTCGGCGGGTACGGGTTGACCGCCACGCTGGCGTTGCCTTTGCCGAACAGGGCGTTGACGTAGGCTTCCTTGTCGAAGGCGATGTCGATCGCTTTGCGCACCCGCACGTCGCTGATGTACTTGTGCTGGGTGTTCATGGCGATGTACGAGACGGTCATCGCGTCCATTTCATCGACTTTCAGGTTGCTGTCTTTCTTGATGCTCGGGATGTCATCCGGTTTCGGGTACAGCGCGATCTGGCACTCATTGGCCTTGAGCTTCTGCAAACGCACGTTGTTGTCGGTGGCAATCGCCAGGATCAGCGCGTCAGCCGGCGCCTTGCCGCGGAAGTAGTCCGGGTTGGCCTTGAAGCGTACCTGGGCGTCCTTGGCGTAACGCTGGAAGATGAACGGGCCGGTGCCGACCGGTTTGCTGTTCAGGTCGCCGGTCTTGTTGGCCTTGAGCAACTGGTCGGCGTATTCGGCCGAATAGATCGAGGAGAACGCCATGGCGATGTCGGCCAGGAACGGCGCTTCGCGACGGGTCAGGGTGAACTTGACGGTGTTGTCGTCGACTTTCTCAACGCCTTTCAGCAGTTCCTTGAAGCCCATGCTTTCAAAGTACGGAAAGCCCACGCTCGACAGCTTGTGCCACGGGTGATTCGGGTCCAGCTGACGCTGGAAACTCCAGACCACGTCGTCGGCGTTCATGTCGCGGGTCGGCTTGAAATATTCGGTGGTGTGAAACTTGACGCCTTTGCGCAGGTGGAACGTGTAGGTCAGGCCGTCTTCGCTGATGTCCCAGGACTCGGCCAGCGCCGGAATCACTTCGGTGGTGCCGGGCTTGAAGTCCGCCAGACGGTTGAAGATGGTTTCGGCCACCGCGTCGGCAGTGACTGCAGTCGTGTACTGGACCATATCGAAGCCTTCCGGACTGGCTTCGGTGCAGACCACCAAGGGTTTGGCCGAGACGCCGACAGCGACACTCAGCAACGCAGCCGCGATGGCCGCTCGTAGGGGAAGCATTTTCATCAAGAACCCTCTGCAATCGGTTGAAGACAAAAAGCCGAACGGCCGACTCGTCACTGAGTCAGCCGTCGGCTGGCGGTTTTTACAGGATGTTGAATGGAATGGTGGTCACGAGACGGAACTCGTTGATGTTGCCGTCAGCCTGGTGTTCGCTGGCGCGGTGAGTGGTGTAGGTCGCGCGGATGGCGGTGGCCTTGAGTGGACCGCTCTGCACGGCGTACGACGCGCCGATACCGTATTCGTAGTGGCTTTCGCCGTCCATCAGGCTCAGGTCGCCGCGTTTGGCGCCCGGATCGGTGTAAGCAGTGCCGGTGTAGTGAGTACCGTCGATGCCCCAGCCGCGAGCCTGATAGATGTTGAACTTCAGGCCTGGTACGCCGTATTCGGCCATGTTGATGCCGTAGGCGATCTGGAAGGATTTCTCGTTCGGGCCGTTGAAGTCCGACAGCAGGGAGTTGGCCAGGTAGATGCCGTTGGTTTCATGCAGGTAGTCGAAGTACTCGTTACCGTTCACTTCCTGGTAGGAGAAGGTCAGGCTGTGGGCCTGGTGAGTCAGGCCGAGGGACAACGAGTAGGTGTCGTTGTCGATGTTGCCCATCAGCTTTTTGCCTTCATCGACGGTCTTGTAGTAGTTCAGACCGGTGGTCAGGCTCAGGACCTGGCTGTCACCCAGCTCGTGGGTGCCGCCGAAGTAGTACTGATTCCAGAAGTCTTCGACGTTGGCGACGTACAGGCTGGTTTTCAGGCTTTTGAGCGGCTGATAGTTCACGCCCGCGGTGTAGACCTTGTCGGTTTCTTCGCCGTTGGCGCCGTATTCGGAACGGAATTTCGACAGGCTCTGCTCGGTACGTGGCGAGACGCGGTCGAAACCGGCGAGGTCGAACGACAGGTTGTTGAATTCTTCACTGTGCAGGCTGATCCCTTCGAAGCTCGAAGGCAGCGGACGGTTGCCGATGACGTCGACGATCGGCGTGCTGAAGTTTTGACGACCGGCGGTCAGCGTGGTGTTCGACACGCGGAACTTGACGTTGGCCAGACCCAGTTTGCTCCACTGGTCTACCGCGTCACCGTCGGAGTGAGCCAGGGTGCGGTTGGAGCCACCGGCGATGTCCTTGCGGTCGCGATCCAGCACGATGGCGTTGTAAGCGGCCACTTCAGTGCTGACGCCCACGGTGCCTTGGGTGAAGCCCGAGGTGTAGTTGACGATGGTGCCCTGAACCCAGTTGATACGACGCGGGGTCGGTGTCTTGACCACTGGCGAAGTGTTTTTGTCGCTGTTTTTCACGTAGCTGAAACGGTCGTCACGACGCTTCAGTTCGTTGGCATACCAGTTACGCGTTGTGCCGCCCAGGCTTTGTCCATCGATAAAGCCTTTGGCCTCGCTTTGGGCGCTGCTGCCGGCCAATGTGGTAGGGACGAACTCCTGACTTGCAGGTTCTGCGTACGCCGTGGCGGTGATGCTGCTGATGGCCAGGGCCAGTATCGCGGTGCTGCTCAGTTTCATGGGTGAAGCTCCTTTACTTTCTTTTTATGCCGGCTTTTTTGGGTTGGCCGGTTATTGGTTTAGAACTCATTCACACATCGCAAACGTTTGCAAAAGGCCTGATTGGCGAATTTCGGCAAAGCGCTTGCGTGAGGGGGTAGACGGCCCCCTCAGCATTGCGGCTAATCGGTTTTTTGTTTAATCGATGCTGACACCCGAAAACACGTTGCGACCAAACGGGCTCACCTTGAACCCTTCGACTTTGGTGCTCAGTGGCTGGTTGACCGTCGAGTGGGCGACAGGCGTGATCGGCACTTGCTGCTTGAGCAGTTGCTGGGCCTGTTTGTAGAGCACGGTGCGCTGGTCACGGTCGGTGACGACCTTGGCCTGTTTGATCAGCTTGTCGTAAGCCGGATCGCACCACATGGAGTAGTTGTTGCCGCCGATGGCGTCGCAGCTGTAAAGCGTGCCGAGCCAGTTGTCCGGATCCCCGTTGTCACCGGTCCAGCCGATCAGGCTGATGTCGTGCTCGCCATTCTTGGTGCGCTTGATGTACTCGCCCCATTCGTAGCTGACGATCTTCACTTTCAGACCGATCTTGGCCCAGTCGGCCTGAAGCATCTCGGCCATCAGTTTGGCGTTCGGGTTGTACGGTCGTTGTACCGGCATCGCCCACAGGGTGATCTCGGTGCCTTCCTTGACGCCGGCAGCCTTGAGCAGCTCTTTGGCTTTTTCCGGGTTGTAGGCGGCGTCCTTGATAGTGTCGTCGTAGGACCATTGGGTCGGCGGCATGGCGTTGACGGCCAGTTGGCCGGCGCCTTGATAAACAGCGTTGAGAATCCCCTGTTTATTCACTGCCATGTCCAGCGCCTGACGTACTTCGAGCTGGTCGAACGGCTTGTGACGGACGTTGTAGGCGATGTAGCCGAGGTTGAAGCCCGGCTTCTCGATCAATTGCAGTTTCGGATCGTTTTTCAGTGCCGGCACATCGGCCGGGCGCGGGTGCAGGGTGATCTGGCATTCGCCGGCCTTGAGCTTCTGCACGCGTACCGAGGCGTCGGTATTGATCGCGAAAATCAGGTTCTTCAGCTTCACCCGGCTCTGATCCCAGTAGTGCGGGTTGCCGGTGTAACGGATGTTCGAGTCTTTCTGGTAGCTCTTGAACACGAACGGGCCAGTGCCGATCGGCTTCTGGTTGATGTCGCTCGGCTTGCCTTCGGCCAGCAGCTTGTCGGCGTATTCGGCAGACAGGATGGCGGCGAAGCTCATGGCGATGTTCTGGATGAACGCGGCGTCGACGCTGTTGAGCGTGAACTGCACGGTCAGCGGCCCGGTCTTCTCGACCTTGGCGATGTTCTTGTTGAGGCTCATCCCGTTGAAATACGGGAACTCGGTCGGATAAGCCTTACGGAATGGCTGTTGCGGATCGAGCATGCGGTTAAACGTGAACAGCACGTCGTCGGCGTTGAAATCGCGCGTAGGTTTGAAGTACGGCGTTGTATGAAACTTCACACCTTCACGCAGGTGAAAGGTGTACTTGAGACCATCCTCGGAAATATCCCAGCTGGTTGCCAGGCCCGGTACGACATTGGTCGCGCCTTTTTCAAACTCGGCCAGTCGGTTGTACAGCGGTTCGGCGGCGTCGTTATCGGTCGCTGTCGTGTACTGCGCGGTATCGAAACCGGCCGGACTGCCTTCGGAGCAGAACACCAGGTTAGTCGCAGCGGTGGCGAAAGGTGCGGAGGCTAACAAGCCTGCGCCGACTAAAAACGGAATGACCGCGTGTTTAAGCATGTTGGCCTCATGATTTGTTGTCATTTTTTAGTTGTGAGGTACGACCTCGTGAGTCGTGCCTGCGGATACTTATGCAGGGCCCATACCCAATGCAAGATCCAGAGCGCTCGGCGGCGTCAAAGCGTGGCACGAACGTACCTTAATGTCGCATCCGTATAACTTCTGACGCATTTGACCGTTTGCGGACGGTTTTTACGGTGCAAATGGAGCCCCAAAACGGTGCATTGGTCACGCTGTGCGCGCCGGATTGGGGCCGGGTGTTACTTATTTATACCCACGCCATAGAAGGGGGTTAGACCGAACGGGCTGATCTTGAAGTCAGTGACTTCCTTGCGCAGCGGCTGGAACACCGTGGAGTTGGCGATCGGCGTGATCGGTACCTGCTGTTTAAGGATGAGTTGCGCCTGTTGATACAGTTTTACCCGCTGCGATTTATCGGTGGACACCTTGGCCTGCTGCACCAGCTTGTCGTAGGCCGGGTCGCACCATTTGGCGTAGTTGCTGCCGTTCACCGCCGCGCAGCTGTAAAGCACGCCCAGCCAGTTGTCCGGGTCGCCATTGTCACCGGTCCAGCCGTAGATCATCGCGTCGTGTTCGCCATTCTTGGCGCGCTTGATGTACTCGCCCCATTCATAGCTGACGATGTTGGCCTTGATACCGATCTTCTCCCAATCCTGCTGGATCATCTGTGCCGACATCCGCGCATTCGGGTTCGAGGCGCGCTGCACGGTCATGGCCCAGAGGTTGATGGTTGTACCCGGTGCAACCCCGGCTTCCTTGAGTAGCGCCCTGGCTTTCGCAGGGTCGTGCGGTGCGTCTTTTATGTTCGGATCGAACGACCATTGCGCTGGCGGCAAGGCGTTTTGCGCCAGCTGCCCGGCACTCTGGTAAACCGCCTTGATGATCGCCGGTTTGTCGATCGCCATGTCGAGTGCCTGGCGCACTTTGAGCTGATTCAGCGGCGGATGGGTGGTGTTGTAGGCGAGGAAGCCGAGGTTGAAACCGGCCTGTTTCAGCACCCGCAGATTCGGGTCTTTTTCCATCACTTCGATGTCGGCCGGGCGCGGGTAGCCGCTGACCTGGCATTCGCCGGTCTTGAGCTTTTGCAGGCGAACGGCGGCATCCGGGGTGATCGAGAACACCAGGTTGTCGAGCTTCACGTCCTCGGGTTTCCAGTAGTCCTTGTTCGCCGCGTAGCGGATCTGCGCGTCCTTCTGATAGCGCTTGAACACGAACGGGCCGGTGCCGACCGGTTTCTGGTTGAGGTCTGCTGCTTTGCCTTCCTTCAGCAATTGGGCGGCGTATTCGGCCGATTGCACCGAGGCGAAGCTCATGGCGAGGTTTTGCACGAAGGCGGCGTCGACGTTGTTCAGGTTGAAGCGCACGGTGTTTTCGTCGAGCTTTTCCACGGATTTGATCGTGGTATTGAGGCCCATGTCGGTGAAGTACGGGGATTCGGCGGGGTAGGCCTTGCGGAAGGTGTTTTCCGGGTCGAGCAGGCGCTGGAAGGTGAAGAGGACGTCGTCGGCGTTGAAGGTTCGGGTCGGGGTGAAGTAGTCGGTGGTGTGGAATTTTACGTTTTGGCGCAGGTGGAAGGTGTATTGGAGGCCGTCCGGGCTTACGTCCCAATTGGTCGCCAGGCCGGGTTCGATTTCGGTGCCGCCGCGTTTGAATTGGGTGAGGCGGTTGAAGACTGTTTCGGCGGAGGCGTCGAAGTCGGTGCCGCTTGTGTACTGGCTGGGGTCGAAGCCTGCGGGGCTGGCTTCTGAGCAGTAGACGAGGGTTGTTGCGGCGTTGGCGATTGGGGTTATGGCGGTCAGGGCCAGGGTTATTAGAAGTGGTTTGAAGGTGAATCGATCCATGGAGTCCCCGGGTGCACTGGAGGTAGTTGTGGGGAGGAGGGTAGCCGGGGTTTCGGTGGGCGCGGAAATATCGTTTTTCTAGGTGAGGTGTCTATCTCGGTATATCTGGGGTGATTGTGTGCATATCCGATGCTGCGGTAACGGCTTCTTATGGTTCCGCCCTTACGGCGGGTCACTTTTTACAAACGCCTAAAAAGTAACCAAAAACGCTTGCTCCTGCGTTCGGCCCCTCGCTAAGGCTCGGGGTTCCTTCGCTCCGGGATTCATCCGGGGGGCATCGCCTACGGTTTGCTTCGCTGCACCTCCTCTCGATGTGTTTGGCTTCGCCAAACGGTCGCTGCGCTCCCACCCCCGGATAAATCCCTCCACTCAGCCTTCCGACGTCGCCCGTGGATCAAGATCAAAAGCTGCAGCCGAGCTAACGCTCATCCTGTTGAGTGGTGGTGGGGCAACAGCTAGAGCGGTTTGTGTGCTTTTCGGATTTTGAATTCACCTTCGATATCTCACGTCGGCGTATTTCATTTAAACGACGCGGTCAGTTCCCTCTCCCTCCGGGAGAGGGCAGCTTTTGATCGTTCCCACGCTCCGCGTGGGAATGTAGCCGGGACGCTCCGCGTTCCATTTTCGAATGTTTAAAGATGTGTGGGATTCACCGAACCTTCCCACAAGTTTTTCAGGTTGTCCGTCGGAACCACGATCCCTAGTCTTTGGTTGTCGCAGAAAACTCTGTGATTGGGTGTGAGAACCCAGGCAAGCGAGTGTTATTCGAACGCCAGTCCGACCATAATTGCCGCCAGCTTTTCTGCTGCCTGTAATTGATTTATGGCGGCCGTGTGCGGGCAGACTTCGGTCTGGCCGGAATCTCCTTGCCCGGTTTCTCACCCCGCACATAGCTGCCACCTCTTCGCCGCGTGAGAACGGCATTTGGTGGCTTCAAGTCAGCAAGGAGTTAATCAATGAACAAGGTTGTCCCCGACCC
>NZ_POHV01000207.1:0-261 GCF_002884345.1 Pseudomonas sp. GW456-12-10-14-LB2 | reverse complement strand
GCTTTCTCCAGAACAATGCCTACGTGGGCCGGCCCGTCGATGTGCAGCCAATGCCGGACGGATCGCTACTGGTATCCGACGATTGGAACGGCGCTATCTGGCGCATCACCTACAAAGAGCCCTAAGTGACTTGGCCGAGGTGAGACCTCCTCGCCCCGGCTTAATCACCCTCGCCCGCCATCGGACCCGCCGTGCGCCTGCTTGTTGGTCTATCAGCCTTGATCTTGCTCGATAGCATCGGCGTGCCGGTGTGTGCGCAGC
>NZ_POHV01000206.1:0-261 GCF_002884345.1 Pseudomonas sp. GW456-12-10-14-LB2 | reverse complement strand
ACCCTTCCCCATGAACGCCTGGTACGCCGCCGCCTGGGACGCCGACGTGAAGCCGGCGCTGTTGCCGCGGACGATCTGCGGCAAGCATGTCGTGATGTACCGGAAGGCCGATGGCTCGGCGACCGCGCTTGAGGATGCCTGCTGGCATCGCCTGGTGCCGCTGTCGAAGGGCCGGCTCGAGGGCGATACAGTCGTCTGCGGCTATCACGGCCTGAAATTCAACGCGCAAGGGCGCTGCACCTTCATGCCCTCGCAGGAGAC
>NZ_POHV01000205.1:0-261 GCF_002884345.1 Pseudomonas sp. GW456-12-10-14-LB2 | reverse complement strand
CACTTCGGCGAGCGTCATCAACAGGCCGGCAAGCTTCTGGTCGCCGGCGACGATGCCGAACTCCGAGGCCTGCTTGATCGAGTTGGTGGTGTCGAGCCCGGCATTGGCAAGGCCGACGATCTTCGCCTTCGAGCTCTGCGCCTGGAGCAGGAAGGACGAGAAGTCGGAGGAGTTGAGCGGCACGCGCACCGAGCCGAGCACCTTGCCGCCATTGGCAGTGACGATCTCGCTGGTGTCCTTCTCCAGCGCGTAGCCGAAGGC
>NZ_POHV01000204.1:0-262 GCF_002884345.1 Pseudomonas sp. GW456-12-10-14-LB2 | reverse complement strand
GGCATCCATCGGGTGCTGTTGGAAGGTGGTCCGACCCTCGCCGCAGCATTCCTGGCAGTCGACCTCGTCGATGAGGTCGACGCCTACGTGGCCCCGGTGCTTCTGGGCGCCGGGAAACCAGCCGTGGGGCCGTTCGGGGTCATGAACCTGGCGCAGGCTCGTCGATTCCACCGTCTGAGGTCAAGCGACGTCGGCTCCGACGTGCAGATCATCGCCACGCGACGTGTCGAGCCGTGGATGACCGCCGCTCGACGGGTCGAGG
>NZ_POHV01000203.1:0-262 GCF_002884345.1 Pseudomonas sp. GW456-12-10-14-LB2 | reverse complement strand
GCCTGCCGGTCGGCATCCATGCCGGTTCCGCCTATCACAATCCGCCGACCGCAGTGGGATGGGGTTCCTACCACATCGAGGACTATGTCGGTCAGGCCCAGGCGTTCCAGACCCAGCTCACCAGCCTCATTGTTGAGGGCGTATTCGCTAAATATCCGCGGCTGAAGATGGTGATGCTCGAATCCGGCGTTTCCTGGATCTCACCCTATCTCTGGCGCCTCCACAAATTCTGGCGCGGGGTGCGGATGGAGACGCCCTGGGT
>NZ_POHV01000202.1:0-262 GCF_002884345.1 Pseudomonas sp. GW456-12-10-14-LB2 | reverse complement strand
GGCCCGGTGCGCCGCCAGCTGGGCACGCGCACGGTGTTCAACCTGCTGGGGCCGCTGTGCAACCCCGCGGGCGCCCCGCGCCAATTGCTGGGCGTGTACGCGACGTCGCTGGTGAAGCCCGTGGCCGAGGCGCTCAAGACGCTGGGCGCCGAGCGCGCGCTGGTGGTGGCCGCGCGCGACGGGCTCGACGAGCTGACGCTGTCGGGCGCGACGGTGGTGGCGACGCTCTCCGGCGGGCGCGTGCTCGTCGACGAGATCTACC
>NZ_POHV01000201.1:0-262 GCF_002884345.1 Pseudomonas sp. GW456-12-10-14-LB2 | reverse complement strand
GGCCGGGTTCATGGGTTCAAGGCTCTCGTTCGAAGCGTGGCGATGATGCGCGGACCAACGCTACTTCGCTTGATCGGGATTGCTCTCGTGCCCCGGATGCAGTGCAACGCGCCGCCCTTCGCGGCGTGGTGCGCTGCTAAGCCGGGGCCCATCTCACCACGGTAATGCGTGGCCATGGGTCCCGGCTCTGCGGAGCAGCGTTACCAGGACGATGCTACGCATCGCCTAGGCTGCACCGCGTCCGGGACACGGAGACCATTCA
>NZ_POHV01000200.1:0-263 GCF_002884345.1 Pseudomonas sp. GW456-12-10-14-LB2 | reverse complement strand
CATCACGGCGTCGATCGGCCTTGCCGTGACGCCGCTGCACGTGCCGAAGGGCGACATGCTGGTCGCCGCCGCCGACACGGCGCTGTACCAGGCCAAGGGGCAGGGCCGTAACCGCGTGGTCGAGTCCGACCGCCGCGCCGTGATGGCGCCGCCGGCGGTGCTCGCCAAGACGGGAACGGACGGCTAGAACGGGTCCGGCGGCAGCGGTTCGGTCAACGATCCCGTGTGTGCCGCGGGAGGACCGATAATGCATCGCTGGAAGT
>NZ_POHV01000199.1:0-263 GCF_002884345.1 Pseudomonas sp. GW456-12-10-14-LB2 | reverse complement strand
GCCTTAAATCGCTCGGCTACGGCTTCGAACAGTCCAACGCCTGTCGTGCAGCCCGCGCTGCGGCGCGCCTGCGTCGAGCCGGAACGGCGTGTCAGCCCGCAGCCGCGGTCTCACGACAGTGCGGGAGGCGCGGTGCCGCCGCGCGGCGCGTAGATTCTTCTCGTCCCCGGTCGGACGACCGAAAATTCTTGCTCCGGCACCGCCAAGTAGAGAAAGCCCTTTTGTTGACTCCGCGACCGGCCGACAGGATCTTGTATTCACAG
>NZ_POHV01000198.1:0-263 GCF_002884345.1 Pseudomonas sp. GW456-12-10-14-LB2 | reverse complement strand
GATCGGGCGTGGACCTCGCCAAGGTCGGCCTGTCGCCCGCCGTGTCGGTGGCGGAGGCCGCTACCGAGATCCCGATGCCGCGCCCGCGCATCCACACCGTCGCCCTCAGCACCCCGCTGGAGCAGACGCCGCTGCGCGCCGCCGCCAGCTTCGCCCCGGTTCACGACCTCGACACCGAGCTCGGCTCCAACACGGTCGACCGGGTGTCGTACGACTTCCTGCTCTCCGAGAGCGCCGTCGGCGACCCGAACGACGTCCTCGAA